>JBOGJB010000190.1:0-6243 GCA_050745085.1 Vicinamibacterales bacterium | reverse complement strand
GGCAGACAGCGCCGGCTGGGAGGCGACGACGAAGAGCCTCTTCGCCCGCGTGACGCGCACTTGCTCGATGTCCGTGCGACGCGAGGCCAACGCGACTGAGCGCGCCGGCCCGCGCTGCACCAGGGAGGAGGTTCGATGCCGAGCGCCGTTTTCTAGAGCGGCGAGTCCGGGAACTGGATCGTCCGCCACATGTGCGCCACCGGGCTGTTGTCGTAGCCCAGCCCTTCCTTCGGCTGCTTGAAGTGGCGGCCGATGATGTCGAGAAACGGATCGAGCGAGACGACCATGTCCTTGTTGAAGGCGTACTGGTCGTGCACGGTGACGAGTCGCGCTTCCATGTACCAGCGATGCCGCCGCGCGTACTCGTACGCGTCTTTGATGTGCGGCTGTGGGACGTAGTCCTTCCCGAAAATCCGGTTGTACATCTCCGGGTACTCGTAGCCCACCGACGAATCCGGATAGAAGCGGAGGCACTGGTGGTACCGGATCGCCCAGCTGACCTTCTCCGACACGTAAGGCTCGACGAGCTGCGCGCCCCACCAACCGTGGTCCACCTTGATCAGGTTCAGCACGACGTCGTGCAGCAGGCAGGCCAGCACGGTTTCTTCCTTCTGGCCCTTTTTCAGCGCATCGGTCGCGCTCTGCAGCACGTGCGTCGCCGGCGCAAACCGGTACTTGAAGAAGTCCACGAGCGTCGGACGTTCCCTCATCGGCGCGAGCGTTTTGAGCTGCCGCTCTTCGCCCTGACCCGACGGCACGAACAGGCTGCCCGTGCCACGGCGCGGCTGGGCGGCCACAGTGTCGAGCTCCTCCATCATGCGGTGCTCGAGCGCGTCGGCAAGCGCCTCGGACGGCATCATCTCGACGGCGGCGGTTCCACCGAGGGCCGTGAGGAAGCTCCGGCGATCGATCTCCATATCAGCCTCCAGCCTGCGGTCAGGTGCCCGGGACGTGCGTACGCGGACCTTACGCCCGAACGGGCCCGGCAGTCAACGCGTCTGGCGACACGCGTCTGGCGACACGCGTCTTGCGATCAGGCGCGCTTTCGATCGCGCCGCCCCTTGTGTCGCGTTTGACTCCGCTCGTCGCCGATCCTAAGATGCCGTCCTCGCTTCGGAACCGCCCTCGCGGAAGGAGCTTTTCCCATGCAGCTCTCCGTATCCATCCGCCTCAACGGCCGGGATTATCAGCGGACGATCGAGCCCCGGCTGCTGCTCGTCGACTTCATCCGTGATGTGGCGGGCCTGACCGGCACGAAGATCGGCTGCGACACGAGCCAGTGCGGGGCCTGCACGGTGCTGCTCGAGGGCGTCGCCGTGAAGGCGTGCACGTGCCTTGCCGCGCAGGCCGACGGCGCCGCCGTGACGACGATCGAGGGTCTCGCGACCGACGGCAGGCTGCACGCGCTGCAGGAAGCGTTCTGGGCGAAGCACGGTCTTCAGTGCGGGTTCTGCACGCCGGGCATGATCCTCGCCACCCACGAGCTCCTGCGTCGCAACCCGAAGCCCTCTCCAGACGACATCCGGCACGCGCTCGAAGGCAACCTGTGCCGCTGCACCGGGTACCAGAACATCGTCCGATCGGTGCAGGAAGCCGCGAAAACCCAAATCCCAGCAACGACGGGAGGCCGGCCGTGACGACTGCGACCAAAGCGGCGGCGGCGTCCACATCGTCCAGAGTGTTCGGGTCAGGTATCAGACGACGGGAAGATCCACGCCTCGTCACGGGGACCGCCCGCTACACCGACGACCTCACACTGCCCGGCATGGTGCACGCCGCGATTCTGCGCAGCCCGCACGCGCACGCGCGGATCAGGAAGATCGAGACCGCGCGCGCCCAAGCGGCACCCGGCGTGCTCGCCGTGTTCACGGCCCCTGACGTCGAAGGGCATCTGAAACCGATCCCCTGCCTCTGGCTCGTTCCCAACTCGGATCTGAAGGTAGGCACGTACGCACCGCTCGCAAGGGAGATCGTGCGCTACGTGGGCGACGCCGTCGCGGTCGTCGTGGCGGAGACGTCGTATCAGGCCTACGACGCGCTCGATCTGATAGACGTGGACTACGAGCCGCTGCCCTCGGTAGTCGATCCGGAAAAGAGCGCACGTCCGGGCGCGCCGCAGGTTCACGCCGACATCCCGAGCAATCAAGCGTTCCACTGGACGGTCGCGGGCGGCGACGTCGACGCCGCCTTCAAAGCCGCCGAGGTCGTCGTCAAAGAACGGATCGTTCAGCAGCGGCTGATCCCCACGGCCATGGAGACGCGTTCGGCCGTCGCGCAGTACGTCCAGGCCACGGGAGAGCTGACGCTCTGGAACACCACGCAGAATCCTCACATCGTCCGCTTCGCGTGCTCGGTCGTCACCGGCATTCCGGAAGATCGGCTTCGCGTGATCGCGCCGGAAGTGGGCGGCGGCTTCGGCAGCAAGATCGCCCAGTATCCCGGCGAGTTCCTCGCGGTCTTCTGCTCCATGAAGCTGGGCCGGCCGGTCAAGTGGACCGAGAGCCGGAGCGAGAACTACCAGGCTACGACCCACGGGCGCGATCACGTGCAGGACGTCGAGCTGGCGGCCACGCGCGACGGGCGCATCACCGGCCTGCGCTGCAGGGTGTGGGCCGGCATGGGCGCCTATCTCTCGACCGCCGCGCCTGGCATCCCGACCATCCTGCACGGCCTCATGCTGTCGGGCCCCTATCGGATCCCGGCGGTCCTCGAAGACGTTTACGGGATCTATACGAACACGACGCCGGTGGAGGCCTATCGGGGCGCGGGTCGACCCGAGGCCACCTACATGCTCGAACGGCTCATCGATCGGCTGGCGCACGAGCTGCGCCTGGATCCCGTGGACGTGCGGCGCAAGAACCTGATACCTCCGTTCGACAACGGGTTCGACGTCGTCACCGGCCTCAAGTACGACAGCGGCAACTACGAGGGCGCGCTCGCCAAGGCGCTCGAGCGCGTCGGCTACGAGGGGCTCCGCGCGGAGCAGGCGCGCCTTCGGACGCAGGGGAAGTATCTCGGTGTCGGGGTCACGACGTATGTCGAGATCTGCGGCCTCGGCCCCTCGCAGGTCGCCGGCGCGGTCGGCTTTCAAGGGGGCCTCTGGGAAAGCGCGATCGTACGCTTCCATCCGACCGGTAAGGTGAACGTGTTCATCGGCGCCTCTCCGCACGGCCAGGGAGAAGAAACAACGTTCGCGCAGATCGTGGCCGACGAGCTGGGCGTCGGCGTCGAGGACGTGAAGGTCGTCCACGGCGACACGGACGTGACCCCGATGGGATGGGGCACATACGGCAGCCGGACGACGGCGGTGGGCGGCGCGGCGCTCGCCGTCGCAACGCGGAAAATCAAGGACAAGGCAAAGGCGCTCGCGGCGCACCTGCTCGAGGCGGCAGCCGAAGACATCGAGTACGGCGACGGCCGTTTCTTCGTGAGAGGCTCGCCCGATCACTTCAAGACGATCCAGGACATCGCACTGATGGCGAACGTCGCCTGGAACATGCCCGAGGGCATGGAGGCAGGGCTGGAAGCCACGACCTTCTACGATCCACCGAACTTCTCCTATCCGTTCGGCGCGCACATCGCCGTGGTGGAGGTCGATGCGGAGACCGGACACGTCACGTTGAAGCGCTACGTCGCGGTGGACGACTGCGGGCCGCAAATCAACCCGGTGATCGTCGAGGGGCAGGTGCAAGGCGGCGTGGTCCAGGGGATCGGACAGGCGCTTTGGGAGGAGTGCGTGTACGATGAGAACGGCCAGCTGCTCACGGGGTCGCTGGCCGACTACGCCATTCCGCGGTCCGACCAGCTTCCCGATATCGAAGTGCTCTCGACGGTGACGCCGTCTCCCCACCATCCGCTCGGCGTCAAAGGCATCGGCGAGGCGGGCACGATCGCTTCCACCGCGACGGTGTACAACGCCGTCATCGATGCGCTCTCGCCGTTCGGCGTCCAAAGCCTGCAGATGCCGCTCACGCCGGAGCGCGTGTGGCGCGCGATTCAGGCGCAGGCCGGGGGGCAGGGGCCCCCGGTGAGAGCGAAGAAAGGGGCGTGACCAATGCACCCCGCGGGGTTTGACTACTACCGGGCGCGCTCTATAGACGAAGCGCACCGCCTGTTGAAGGCACACCCCGGCGCGAAGCTGCTCGCCGGGGGGCACAGCCTGCTTCCCCTGATGAAGCTGCGACTGGCCCGGCCTCCGGCCGTCGTCGACATCGGCCGGATCGGCGAGCTGCGCGGCATCGCGGTGAAGGGGGATACGCTTCGGATTGGAGCCTTGACGACGCATGCGGAGCTGGCGTCGTCGCCCGACGTGGCCCGAGCAACGCCGGCGCTCGCCGAGGCAGCCGCGCTCGTCGGAGATCAGGCCGTGCGGAACCGCGGCACGATTGGCGGCAACGTGGCGCACGCCGATCCCGCCTCCGATCTCCCAACGGTTCTGGTCGCCGGGGACGCGCGACTGGTGGCTGTTGGCCCCGGCGGCGAACGGACGATCGAAGCCGGCAGCTTCTTCAAGGGGCTGATGGAGACGGCGCTCGCCGACGACGAGGTGCTGACGGCCGTGCTGCTGCCGGCTCTCAAGCCGGGCGAAGGCGCCGCGTACGTCAAGTTCTCGCACCCGGCGTCGCGCTACGCGGTCGTCGGCGCCGCCGCCATCATCGCCGCACGCGGCGGCACGTGCGAGTCGGCCCGCGTCGCCGTCGGCGGGCTCGTGCCGCGGGCGATCAGGGCCACGTCGGTCGAATCCGCGCTCGCCGGCCAGCGGCTGTCGCCGGACTCGATCGAAAAGGCCGCCGGCCAGGTCGCGCGCGATCTTGGCGACGATGTGCTCGGCGACATTTTCGCTTCGGCGGAGTACCGTCGATCCATGGCCGCTGTCTTCGTGAAACGGGCGATTACGGCGGCCGGAGATCGCAGTCGGCATTGAAGCGATGAAGCGATGACGCGATGACTCGACCCTCCGCGGATGCGCCGGCTTTTCCGCAGTCGGTCGAAGCACTCCAGCAGCTGCTCGGCGACGAGCGCTACATCGCGGATCGCGGCCTGGCCATCTCGCTCTATCTGGCGCTGAAGCTCGGGCGCCCGCTGTTTCTCGAGGGAGAGGCGGGCGTCGGCAAGACCGAGATCGCGAAGGTGCTGGCGGCTGGCCTGGGCGTCGAGCTGATTCGGCTTCAATGCTACGAGGGGCTCGACATCAGCCACGCCGTCTACGAGTGGAACTATCCCCGCCAGATCCTCGAGATACGGCTGCTGGAGGCCACGGGTGCCGCCGGTTTGTCCGCGAAGACGCTTTTCACCGACGAGTTCCTCATCAAGCGGCCGCTGCTTCGCGCGCTCGAGGCGTCGCGGGGGCCCGCGCCGGTGCTGCTCATCGACGAGATCGACCGCGCGGACGAGGAGTTCGAAGGGTTTCTCCTCGAGGTGCTGTCCGATTATCAGATTACGATTCCCGAGCTGGGCACGATTCGCGCCCAGCAGCCTCCGATCGTGATCATCACCTCGAACCGGACGCGCGAGGTCCACGACGCGCTGAAGCGGCGGTGTCTCTATTTCTGGATCGACTATCCGGATTTCGAGAAGGAACTGCGCATCATTACGACGCGGGTGCCGGACGCGCCGCAGACCCTGGCGGAGGAAGTTGCCGCCTTCGTGCAGGAGATCCGCGGGGCCGATCTTCTGAAGGCTTCCGGCGTGTCCGAAACGCTCGACTGGATGGCGGCCCTGATGGCGTTGAATCAGGCGGAGCTCGACGCGCAGGTCGTCAGCGACACCCTCGGGATCCTCCTCAAGCAGCAGGAGGATATTCAGGCGATGCGCGGCGAGCGTCTCGACCTGCTGCTGAACCGGGCGCGCGCCCGTGGAACGGGTCGCAGTGGATAGTCCGTTATGCGGCGCTCTGCGAGAATTCCGTCCTCGTTGCCGCATAACGGCGGCGCGCACGGCGCGCCCGCGAGGGAGCGGAGGGGGGCGTAGGGGTCCCCGCGAGCGACCGAGCCGGGGTCCGGGGCGGAGCCCCGGCAGATAGATGCTGCTGCGCAACATTCTCTGGTTCGGCCGGCTGCTGCGCGCCGCAGGCCTCGAGGTTCACACCGGCAGGTTGATCGATGGCGTGCGAGGCCTCGAGCTCGTCGGGCTGGCGGCCCGCGACGATGTCCGGCACGCGCTTCGAACCGCGCTGGTTCATCGGCGCGAGGACCTGGACCGGTTCGATCGCGTGTTCGATCTCTTCTGGCGACGCCACGAAGC
>JBOGJB010000189.1:0-12948 GCA_050745085.1 Vicinamibacterales bacterium | reverse complement strand
GCGCTCGAAGGGCTCGCCGATACGGTCGACGAGCGACAGGATCGCCGCCGCCTCGGTGCGCAGCACACGGCGCGCCAGCTCGAGGGTGTCAATGGCTGGCGGGGCTGCCTCGGGCGATCGACGGTCGCTCATCTCGCGACACCCGCCTCGCGCACGGCCGCGTCAATCCGCAGCAACCGCGCCAGGAGCGCGTCCAGGCGCGCGAGCGGCAGCGCGTTCTGCGCGTCGCTCTTCGCCTTCGGCGGGTCCTCGTGCACCTCGACAAACACGCCGTCCACGCCGGCCGCGACGCCGGCCGAAGCGAGCGGCTCGATGAATTCGGCCTGGCCCGCCGTCACGCCGTCCCCCGCCCCCGGAAGCTGCAAGCTGTGCGTGACGTCGAACAGGACGGGAAAGCCGAGCGCGCGCAGCACCGGAAACGCGCGCATGTCCACGACGAGGTTGTGGTAGCCGAAGCTCGCGCCCCGCTCGGTCACGATGACGTTCGAGTTTCCCTCAGCCGTCACCTTGGCGATCGCGTGGCGCATGTCGTCGGGCGCGAGGAACTGTCCCTTCTTGATGTTGACCGCGCGACCGGTGCGCGCGGCGGCGGAGAGGAGATCGGTCTGCCGCGACAGGAACGCCGGGATCTGCAGCACGTCGGCGACGTCCGCCGCGGGGCCGGCCTGCGAGGGCTCGTGGATGTCGGTCAGAATCGGCAGGCCCGTCCGCCGCTTGACGGTGTCGAGCGCGCGGAGTCCCTCGGCGAGTCCCGGCCCGCGAAACGACCGTCCCGACGTCCGATTGGCCTTGTCGTACGACGCCTTGAAGATCAGCGGGATGCGGTGCCGTCCGGCGATCTCGGCGATCGCCTCCGCCATCCTCAGCGCGTGGCCGTCGCTTTCGATGACGCACGGGCCGGCGATCAGCGCCAGCGGCGCGCCGCCGCCAAGCCGCACGCCGCCAATCTGGACGATTTGCACGTAGGTGATTATATGGGTTCTTGGGTCTGGGTCCCGGCTAGAGCCGGGAACTGGAACCCGAACTAGAACCAGAACCCAGAACCGCGAACTCAGGACCCAGAACCTTGTGCTTGTGCGAAGCTTCTACAAAGCCGGCAAACAGCGGGTGCGGGCTGAGCGGCTTCGACTTGAACTCCGGGTGGAACTGCACCGCGACGAACCACGGGTGGCCCGGGACTTCGACGATCTCGACGAACTTGCCGTCGGTGGAGCGGCCGACGACCTCGAGCCCCTTGTCGGTCAGCGTGCGCTCGTACAGGCAGTTGAACTCGTAGCGGTGGCGGTGCCGCTCGTGAATGACCGCCTGCCCGTAAAGCCGGTGCGCGAGCGAGCCCGGCTTGAGCTGGCACTCGTACGACCCCAGCCGCATCGTCCCGCCCAGATCGTCCACACCGAGCAGGTCGCGTAGCTTGTAGATGATTTTGTGCGGCGAGTCGGGCGAGACCTCGGTCGAGTCCGCGTCGGACAGGTCGGCCACGTGGCGCGCGTACTCGACCGCGGCCCACTGGAAGCCGTAGCAGATCCCGAGGTAGGGGATGCGGCGCTTCCGCGCGATCTCCGCCGCCTTCATCATCCCGCGGGTGCCGCGATCGCCGAACCCTCCGGGGACGAGGATGCCGTGCGCGCCGTCAAGAAGCCGCGGTCCGTCCGGCTGCTCGAGCGCCTCCGCCTCGACCCAGCGGATATTCACCCGCAGCCTGTGCCTGAAGCCGCCGTGGTAGAGCGCTTCGTTGAGGCTCTTGTACGAGTCCTCGTACCCGACGTACTTCCCGACGACGTGAATCGTGATCTCGTCCTTCGGGTTCTGAATACGGCTGACGAGGTCCTCCCAGGCAGCCATGCGCCGCTCGGTCTGCGGGAGGTGGAGGACCTTGAGAATGATCCGATCGAGCCCTTCGGCCGCGAGCACGAGCGGCACCTCGTAGATGCTCGACACATCCTTGGCGGTGATCACCGCCTCCTCGTCCACGTCGCAGAAGAGGGCGATCTTCCGCTTGATGTCCGAATCGAGGAAGCGATCCGTGCGGCAGAGCAGGATATCCGGCTGGATGCCGATCGCGCGCAGGTCCCGCACGCTGTGCTGCGTCGGCTTTGTCTTCAGTTCGCCCGCGGCGCCGATGAACGGCACGAGCGTCAGGTGGATGTAGAGCGTGTTCTCGCGGCCGACGTCCTGGCGCAGCTGCCGGATGGCCTCGAGGAACGGCAGGCTCTCGATATCGCCGACCGTGCCGCCGATCTCGACGATCACGACGTCGACGTCATTGTCCATCCAGGGACCCCTGTCCCCAGCCGTGCGCGCGACCACCGACAGGATGCTCTCCTTGATTTCGTTCGTGATGTGCGGAATGACCTGGACCGTGCGCCCGAGGTAGTCGCCGCGACGCTCTTTCTGAATGACCGACAGGTAGATCTTCCCGGTCGTCCAGTTGTTGTTGCGCGTCGCCACCATGTTGGTGAAGCGCTCGTAATGCCCCAGGTCGAGGTCGGTTTCCGCGCCGTCGTCGGTGACGTACACCTCGCCGTGCTGGTAGGGGCTCATCGTCCCGGGGTCGACATTGATGTAGGGGTCGAACTTCTGGAGCGCCACGCGGTAGCCGTGCCCTTCGAGCAGGCTGCCGATGGAGGCGGCGGCGAGCCCCTTGCCGAGCGACGAGACGACGCCGCCGGTCACCAGGATGTACTTAACGGGACGGGTCTTGTCGGTCATACCGGTTGTCGGAGAGCTTGCCCTGCGGCCAGCCGCTGTCGCACGCGTTCCAGGTCCTGCGGCGTGTCGACTTCGATCGAGTCCTCGGCGGTCTCGACCGCGCGGATGCGATACCCGTGTTCCAGCACCCTCAGCTGCTCCAGCGCTTCCGTCCGCTCGAGCGGGGTGGGCGTCAGCCGCGTCAGCTCGAGCAGAAAGGTCCGCCGGTAGGCGTAGAGGCCGATGTGCTTCCAGACTGCAGCGGCGCGGCCGTCCCGGTTGAAGGGGATCGGCGCGCGGGAGAAATACAGCGCGTCGCCATCTGGCGCAACGACGACTTTGACGATGTTCGGGTCGGCTATCGCGTCGGGATCGTCGAGACGGCGCCGGATTGTGCTCATGGGCAGTGATGGATCGTCGGCGAGCGCACCGACGACATCGTCGATCGTGCTGGGCTCGATGAGCGGAAGGTCTCCCTGCACGTTCACGACGATGTCGCAGTCGAGCGACGCGGCGACTTCCGCGACGCGATCCGTTCCGCTCGCGTGCGACGCCGACGTCATGCGCGCGTCGCCACCGAACGCGGCGACCGCGGCGCGGATCCGCTCGTCGTCGGTCGCGACGAGCACTGCGGCGGCGGATCGCGCCGCCGACGCGCGGCGATACACGTGCTCGACCATCGGCCGGCCGTTCAGAGCTGCGAGGGGTTTGCCAGGGAAGCGAGTGGAACCGAATCTAACTGGTATGACGACCGCAACGCGCGGGGGCACAGACAATCTTACCACAGGAGCCTCGAGACGGTCGAAACGTGTTACGATGCTTCGTTCACATCCTATGCAGGTCCGACGCTCGGCGGCGATCGTCGGCGGCGTCGCGCTGGTCGGCGCGTGGCTCGCGTCGGCCGCGGGTCTGATCTACAGCGAGCCCGAGCCTGCGCCAGCGCAGGCGCGTGCATCGGCGACGTCGGGCGCGGCGTCGCTCGACGAAGATGTGCGGGCGCAGGCGGCGCGGCTGCGCGATCGTCTGAATCGCGCGCCCAACCCGCAGCCCGCCGGCCGCAATCCATTTCGCTTCGAGTCGCGCCGCCCGATCGTTGACCGCGACGCAAGGCCACGCCCCGCGATCGTCGACGTCCCACCGGCCCCTCTCGCCACGCCGCTCCCGATCAAGCTCGAAGGCCTGGCGGAGCGGGGGGGTGACGGCGCGAAAAAGCGCATCGCAATTCTCTCGATCTACACCGAGATCTTCCTCGTCGCCGAAGGAGAGCTGTTGAACGGGCGCTTCCGCGTGAAGTCGATTGGCACCGATGTCGTCGAGTTGGAAGAGGTCGCGACGGGTACCCTGACCAGGCTCGCCATTCGTTGAGTCCTAGATCTTCACCGCCACCGCGCTCCTGACAGCCGACGCGCGGCGGATGTCCTGAACAACCCGGTCATCGATCTCGCCGCCTGGCGCGTCCACGCTGACGACGCCGACCGCGCCGGCCGGGCCACGGCCGAGCGCGAAGCTGCCGATGTTGATGCCGTGCCGGCCGAGGATCGTCCCGACCTCGCCGATGACCCCGGGCCGATCGTCATTACAGAGGACGATGAGCGTCCCCTCGAGCGGCGCCTCGACCGCGACGCCGTCGACGAGCACGAGGCGCGGCGTGCCGGGCTCGAACACCGCCCCCTCCACCCAGCGCTCGCCGCCGCTCGTGTGCAGCTTGACGGAGATGAGCGCCGTGAAATCCCGTCCGCGCGTGCTGCGCGACTCGACAACCTCGACCCCGCGGCCCGCCGCGACCGCGCGCGCGTTCACCAGCGAGATGCCGGAGGCGAGCATGCGCCGGAAGAGCCCGACGAGGACCGCGCTCGTCAGCAGGTCGCTCGGCGCGTCGGTCAGCGCTCCGTAGTAGCGGACGCCGACGGCATGCGTCCGCGCCTCCTCCAGCTGGCTCGCGAGGCTGCCCAGCGCCTCGGCCAGGCGCAGCGCGGGCTGCAGGCGGCGGAACTCTTCGGCAGACACCGACGGAAAATTGACCGCATTGCGGACGATGCCGTCGCGCAGGAAATCGCGGACGCTCGTGACCGTTTCGAGGCCGACCAGCTCCTGCGCTTCGTGCGTGGACGCGGCGATGTGCGGCGTCGCGACGACCTGCGGCAGTCTCGTCAGCCGCGTGTCGGAGGGAGGCTCGACTTCGAAGACGTCCAGACCGGCACCGGCGACGTGGCCGGCCTCGATCGCGTCCGCCAGCGCCGGCTCGTCGATCAGATCGCCCCGCGACGTGTTCACGATCCGCACACCCGGTTTGCAACGGGACAGCCGAGCCGCGTCAAACAGATGACGCGTCGCCGGCGTGGACGGCAGATGAAGACTGAGGTAGTCGGCGCGGGCGCACACGTCCTCGAGCGCCAGCAGCTCGACCCCGAGATCCTGGGCGACGTGAGCGGCGATGTAGGGATCGTGGGCGACGACCGTCATCCCGAAGCCGTGCGCGCGCGATGCGACGGCCTGGCCGATGCGGCCCAGGCCGATGACGCCGAGCGTCTTGCCACGCAGCTCTGCACCGAGGAGCCCCTTCTTCGCCCAGCGTCCCTCCTTCATCGACGCGTCGGCGCGCGGGATGGCCCGCGCCGCCGCCAGCATGAGCGCGAGCGCGTGCTCGGCCACGCTGACGCTGTTGGCGCCGGGCGCATTCATGACGATGATCCCGCGGGCGCTCGCCGCCTCCAGGTCCACGTTGTCCACGCCGGTGCCGGCGCGCGCGACAACCTTCAAGCTCGACGCGGCGTCGAGCAATCGCGCGTCAACTCTGGTGGCGCTGCGGACGACGAGCGCGTCGGCGCCGGCGAGATCAGCGGCCAGCGTGAGCGGGTCACGGCCGGCGCGCGCGTCAACCGTCCAGCCCGGCTCGGCGCGGAGGAGGTCGACGGCGGAGGCGGGCAGGTCGTCCGCGACAACAATACGCATTCCTATATAATGATGCGTTCCGTTGAACGTGTGACGAGCGCACTACGGTGGTGCAAATCGCTGGATCGGCGCGGATGATGCGGCTCGACGCAGGATGGACCGCCCTTTTTCCACACACTTTTCCACCGTTTCTGTTGAAATCCCCCGACGCGCAAACGGGGACGTGACCTAAACCGCATGCCTCATTTTGCGACGCTCACGCCGCCGACCGACGGCGCCGCCATCACTCGGAAGAACGGTCAGCTCCTCGTTCCCGATCAACCCATCGTCCCGTTCATCGAGGGGGACGGCACCGGCCCCGACATCTGGCGCGCGAGCGTGCGTGTCTTCGACGCCGCCGTGACAAAGGCGTTCAGTGGCCGCCGGAAGATCGCCTGGTTTGAAATCCCGGCCGGCGAGAAGGCGAAGGACGCCAGCGGCGAGTGGCTGCCGAACGACACGCTCGAAGCCGTACGGGCCTACAAGGTCGCCATCAAAGGACCGCTGACGACGCCCGTCGGCGGCGGCATCCGGAGCCTCAACGTCACGCTGCGACAGGTACTCGACCTCTACGCGTGTGTGCGGCCTGTCCGCTACTTCAAAGGCACCCCCGCGCCGGTCACGCACCCCGAGCGGATGAACGTCGTCATCTTCCGCGAGAACACGGAGGATGTCTACGCCGGCATCGAGTGGGCGAAAGGCACCCCGCAGGCCGAGGCAATCATCAAGTTCCTCGAGCGGGAGATGGGGAAGCGTGTGCGCCCGGATTCGGGCATCGGCATCAAGCCGATCTCCGAGACCGGGACGAAGCGGCTGGTCCGGATGGCGCTCAACTACGCCCTGATGAACAACCGGAAGGTTGTGACCATCGTGCATAAGGGCAACATCATGAAGTTCACCGAGGGGGCCTTCCGCGACTGGGGCTACGAGGTGGCGAAGGCCGAGTTCCGCGACCGGATCGTCACGGAAGATGAGGCGGGCCAGGGGGCGGCGCGCGACGGGAAGCTGCTCATCAACGACCGTATCGCCGACAGCGTGTTCCAGCAGATCCTGACGCGGACCTCCGACTACGACGTCTTCGCGACGCCGAACCTGAACGGCGACTACCTGTCGGATGCCTGCGCGGCGCAGGTCGGCGGCCTCGGCATGGCGCCGGGCGCGAACATCGGCGACGACATCGCGTTCTTCGAAGCGACGCACGGAACCGCGCCGAAGTACGCCGGGAAGGACATGGTCAACCCGGGCTCGGTCATCCTGTCCGGTGTGATGATGCTGCGCTACCTGGGCTGGGGCGCGGGTGCGGACCTGATCGAAGGCGGCCTCGAGAAGACGATCCAGCAGAGGAAGGTCACCTACGACCTCGCACGGCAGATGGAGAACGCGACGGAGCTGAAGACGTCGCAGTTCGCCGACGCTCTTATCTCGAACATGTAGGCACTAGGCACTAGGCACTAGGCATTCTGTCGGTCTATAGAGTGCGTTCAGCCCATCTGCAGTGTGTGGTTGTTTCACTTCGACAGTGCCTTATGCCTAGTGCCTATTGCCTGCGGAGAGCGCAATGAATCGCAAAGTCACGGTGGTCGGCGGCGCCGGCGCCGTCGGCCAGACCGTCGCCCGCCAGATCGCCAACAAGGAGCTGGCCGACGTCGTCATCGTCGACATCGCCGACCAGAAGGCGGCCGGCGTCGCACTCGACATCTACGAGGCCTGCCCCATTGAAGGGTCCGACTCGCGTCTTATCGGCGTGGGGACCAGCGGGTGGGTCGAGACTGCGAACTCTGACATCGTCGTCATCACGTCGGGCGTGCCGCGCAAGCCGGGCATGAGTCGTGACGACCTGCTGAATGTGAACTACAAGATCATGCAGGACGTCACGACCGAGATCGTCAAGCACTCGCCCAACTGCATCATCATCCCCGTCAGCAACCCGCTGGACGCGATGGCCCAGGCGGTGTACCGGCTCAGCAAGTTCCCCAAGCACCGCATCATCGGGATGGCGGGCGTCCTCGACTCCGCCCGGATGCGGACGTTCATCGCTATGGAGCTGAACGTGTCGGTCGAAAACGTCCACGCCTTCGTGCTCGGCGGACACGGGGATACGATGGTCCCGCTCGCGCGCTACTCGACCGTTGCCGGGATTCCGCTTCCGGACCTGATGCCGAAGGACCGGATTGACGCGATCGCGAAGCGGACGGCGGACGGCGGCGCGGAGATCACGAAGCTGGTCGGGACGAGCGCCTGGTTCGCGCCCGGCTCGGCGGTCGTGGAGATGGTGGACGCAATCCTGAAGGACAAGAAGAAGATCCTGCCGTGCTCGGTCTACCTGGAAGGGGAGTACGGGGTCAACGGGCTGTTCGTTGGCGTGCCTGTCAAGCTGGGGGCCCGCGGCGTCGAAGAGATCATTCAGATCAAGCTCACGCCCGACGAGAAAGCCGCATTGGACAAATCAGCGGGAGCGGTGCGGGAGCTGGTGGAAGTTATTAACGTGTAGGCACTAGGCATTAGGCACTAGGCACTCAGCGGGGATGCACGACGCCGTAGACTGCCGCACGACGATTTCAAAACAATCGCAGAGTGCCTACTGCCTAGTGCCTACCGTGAAAACAGCTTGGCCCGAAGATAGTCCCGGTTCATCGCGGCGATGTTGGCGAGGCTGATCTCCTTCGGGCAGACGGCCTCGCACTCGCCTTCGTTCGAGCAGCTCCCGAACCCTTCAGCGTCGTGGCGGTCTACCATCGCGACCACGCGGACGCGGCGCTCGATCTGTCCCTGCGGCAGCAGGCCCAGGTGGCGGATCTTCGCGGACGTGAAGAGCGCGGCCGACGCGTTCTTGCAGGCCGCGACGCAGGCGCCGCAGCCGATGCAGGCGGCGGAGTCCATCGCCTCCTCAGCCGTCGCTTTCGGAACCAGGATGGCGTTACCGTCCGGCGCGCCGCCGACGTTGACCGACGTGTAGCCCCCGGCCTGGATGATCCGGTCGAACGCCCCGCGATCGACGATAAGGTCCTTAAGGACTGGGAAGGCGCGGGCGCGCCACGGCTCGATCGTGAGCGTGTCGCCGTCCTTGAAACGCCGCATGTGGAGCTGGCAGGTCGTCGTCCCCGGATCGGGGCCGTGCGCCACGCCGTTGATCATCACGCCGCACGCGCCGCAGATCCCCTCGCGGCAGTCGGAGTCGAAGGCGATCGGATCCTCGCCTTGCACGATCAGCCCCTCGTTGACGACGTCGAGCAGCTCCAGGAACGACATGTCCGGCAACACGCGGTCGGCCGCATAGTCCACGAGCCGGCCCTGCGCATTCGGACCCGCCTGTCGCCACACTCTCAGGTGGATTCGCATCCGTCACCCGATCGCCGATTCACTTGTAGCTCCTCTGCGACGGCTTCACGTACTCGAAGGTCAGCGGCTCTTTGTGGAGCGCCGGCTGCTTCCCGACGCCCGCGAACTCCCAGGCCGCCGCGTAGCTGAACTTCTCGTCGTCCCGCCTGGCCTCGTGGTCCGGGGTCTGGTGCTCTTCACGGAAGTGGCCGCCGCAGGACTCTTCACGATGCAGCGCGTCGAGCGCGATCAGCTCCGCGAACTCGAGGTAGTCGGCGACCCGGCCGGCGTACTCGAGGTTCTTGTTCAGATTGTTGGGCTCGCCCGGCACCGAGACGTTCTGCCAGAACTCGTCGCGAAGCTGAGGAATGCGCCCGAGCGCCGCCTTCAACCCGGCGGCGTTGCGGGCCATGCCGACCTCGTCCCAGAGCCGCCGTCCCAGCTCGCGGTGCAACGCCCGTGGCGTCTTGCTCCCTTTCACTTTCAGCAGCTTGTCGATCCGCTCCTGCGTGGCGTCGGCCGCCGCGCGGAAGGCATCGTGGTCATCGGTCACCGCTGGGATAGACGCGCTCGCCAGGTAGTGCGCCAGCGTGCAGGGAATGACGAAGTAGCCGTCGGCCAGCCCCTGCATCAGCGCGCTGGCGCCGAGCCGGTTCGCGCCGTGGTCCGAGAAGTTGGCTTCGCCGAGCACGTGCAGGCCCGGCAGGTTACTCATCAGGTTGTAGTCCACCCAGAGGCCGCCCATCGTGTAGTGGACGGCCGGATAGATTCGCATCGGGACCTGATATGGATCCTCTCCCGTAATCTTCTGGTACATGTCGAAGAGGTTGCCGTACTTGGTCTCGATGACGGTCCGGCCGAGGCGCTTGATGGCGTCGCCGAAGTCGAGGAACACGGCGAGGCCGCTTTCGCCGACGCCGCGCCCCTCGTCGCAGACCGCCTTCGCCGCGCGAGAGGCGACGTCGCGCGGGACGAGGTTGCCGAAGCTCGGGTAGCGCCGCTCCAGGTAGTAGTCGCGATCCGCGTCGGGGATCTGCGCCGGTGGCCGCGGGTCGGGCGCGTTCTTCGGCACCCAGACCCGGCCGTCGTTGCGGAGGCTCTCGCTCATCAGCGTCAGCTTCGACTGATGGTCCCCCGACACCGGGATACACGTGGGGTGAATCTGCGTGAAGCAGGGGTTGGCGAAGAGCGCCCCGCGCTTGTGGGCGCGCCAGGCGGCGGTCACGTTCGAGTTCACGGCATTGGTCGACAGGTAGTACGCGGTGCCGTAGCCGCCGGTGCAGAGCAGCACGGCGTGCGCCGCGTACCGCTCCAGCGTGCCGGTCACGAGGTTGCGCACGACGATCCCGCGCGCCTGGCCGTTGACGACCACCAGGTCGAGCATCTCGCGGTTCGGAAACATCAGAACCGTTCCCCGCTCGACCTGCCGCATCATCGACTGATACGCGCCGAGCAGGAGCTGCTGGCCCGTCTGGCCGCGCGCGTAGAAGGTCCGCGACACCTGCGCGCCGCCGAACGACCGGTTGTCGAGCAGCCCGCCGTACTCGCGCGCGAACGGTACCCCCTGCGCGACGCACTGGTCGATGATGTTGACGCTGAGCTGGGCCAGCCGGTAGACGTTCGCCTCGCGCGCCCGGTAGTCGCCGCCCTTGATTGTGTCGTAGAAGAGCCGCTGGATGCTGTCGCCGTCGTTCTGGTAGTTCTTCGCGGCGTTGATGCCTCCCTGCGCGGCGATGCTGTGGGCGCGCCGGGCGCTGTCGTGGATGCAGAAGCTGAGCACCTGATAGCCCAGCTCGCCGAGCGACGCCGCGGCCGACGCTCCCGCGAGGCCGGTGCCGACGACGATGACGGTGAACTTGCGGCGGTTCGCCGGGTTCACCAGCTTCATCTCGAAGCGGTGCCGGTCCCACTTGTCCGCGAGCGGTCCGCCGGGGATCTTCGAATCGAGCGTCATTGCGTGAAATACACCCACACAGGAATGAAGCCGAGGCCGCCGGCAATCACGACGGCCAGGATCGTCCCGGCGGCGAGGATCCGCCGGGTGTGGCGGGGGTGATCGACGCCCAGCGACTGAAAGGCGCTCGAGATGCCGTGCCGAAGGTGAAAGCCGATGAGCAACATGGCCACGACGTAGAGCGCGACCGTCGCCGGATTCCGGAAGACTTCCAGTTCGAGCCGGTAGAGGTCGCGGACGCCCGTTTCTGCGACCTCGTACAGCGTCCCGAACTTGAACTGCTTCAGGTGGATCACCACGAACGCCAGCGTCCCCAGGCCGGTCCAGATCATCGTCGTCGAGGCAACGCTCTTGCGGCTGGTGTGACCCGCCATCCGTTTGACTTCGTACTTCGCCGGGCGCGCGCGCTCGTTGTCGACATACATCTTCACCGTCTTGAAGATGTGCAGCACGAACACCGCCAGCAAGCCGATCTCCACCGGGATGATCAGCGGATTCGAGATCATCCGGTGCGAGTACTCGTTGAAGGTCTCGGGTCCGAAGAAGACGAGGAGGTTCCCGGCCAGGTGCAGAATCAGATAGAAAAAAAGAGCGAGGCCGGTGACCGCGATAAGGAGCTTGATGCCGACCGACGACGACAGGACGCTACGTGAGGGCATTACGCGCGGACTCCAACAGAAGATTGTATATGATTGTTGGATCGCGATGAAGATTCACGAGTATCAGGCGAAGCAGATCCTCGCGCGTTACGGCGTGCCGGTCCCGCGCGGCGAAGTGGCGCACACTCCGGAGGAGGCGGTGGAGATAGCACGGCGCCTCGGCGGCGGTACCGTCGTCGTGAAGGCGCAGATTCACGCAGGCGGGCGCGGCAAAGGGGGCGGCGTCAAAGTCGCGAAGCATGCGGCCGACGCGGCCGAGCTCGCGCGAAAGATCCTCGGCATGACGCTCGTGACCCACCAGACCGGCCCAGAAGGGCGCGTCGTCGGGCGCGTGCTCATCGAAGAGGGGCTCGAGATTGCGCGGGAGCTGTATCTCGGCATGGTCCTCGATCGATCGGCCGGGCGTCCCGTGTTGATGGCCAGCCCCGAGGGGGGCGTGGACATCGAGAAGGTCGCGGCGGAAACGCCGGACCGGATCTTCAAGGAGCACGTCGATCCGGCCGCGGGCCTCGCGCCGTTCCAGACACGCAAGCTGGCCTTCGCGCTCGGCCTCGAAGGGCCGCAGGTCTCCAAGGCGGCCAGGCTGATGACGGCGGTCTACGACACGTTCCGCGAGACCGACGCGTCGCTCGTGGAAATCAACCCGCTCGTCGTGACGAAGTCCGGAGATCTGCTCGCGCTCGACGCGAAGATGACATTCGACGACAACGCGCTCTTCCGCCACCCGGAGATCAAAGAGTTCCGCGATCTGTCCGAGGAGGACCCGCTCGAGATCGAGGCGTCGAGGTTCTCGCTGAACTATATCAAGCTCGACGGATCGATCGGCTGCATGGTCAACGGCGCCGGCCTCGCGATGGCGACGATGGACATCATCAAGCTCGCGGGCGGGGAGCCGGCCAACTTCCTGGACGTCGGCGGCGGCGCGAACGCCGAACAGATCCGCAACGCGTTCAAGATCCTGATGTCCGACAAGCACGTGAAGGCGGTCCTCATCAACATCTTCGGGGGCATCCTGCGCTGCGACGTGCTCGCCGAAGGGGTCATCGCCGCGGTGAAGGAGCTGAGCGTCCGCGTCCCGGTGGTCATCCGGATGGAAGGGACCAACGTCGAGAAAGGCAAGCAGATGCTCCGCGAGAGCGGCCTCAATTTCACGACCGTGGACGCGATGGACGAGGCGGCCGAGAAGGTGGTCGCGCTCGCCAACTAGGCGCTCGGATACCGGACGGGTGTCCGAGGCATCGCGCCGAGCGTCAGCGAGCAGCCTTGAGCCGGCGCGAGGCGCGAAGTCGCCGAGCGCCAGCAGGTCGCCGGCGCCGGTCACGATGAGCGGATTGATCTCGATGAGCGAGGCATCGCTCCCGACGAAGGCCTGATAGAGCGCGCCGAGCAGCTTGACGG
>JBOGJB010000188.1:0-2232 GCA_050745085.1 Vicinamibacterales bacterium | reverse complement strand
GCCTCCATCAGCACGCCATGCCCGCACCCGATGTCCGCAATCGATCGGGGTTGCACCAGCGCGCTCAGGAGATCGGCGACGCCGCACCAGTCCCCTGTCTCCTGCCGGCTCCAGAATGCATTGTCATACGTCTGATCGTTCGCGCCGAGGCGTCGCTGCAGCCGGACCCCCAACCAACCGGCGAGCGCGGCGGCGTTGCGCGCCCGCCAATAGCTCGTCGGCGACCTGCGTTTCCAGTCGTTCAGGCAGGCGCGGACGATTCCGTCAGCGCGCATCGGAAGCCTCAAAGCGGGTGAGCGGCGGCGCGGACGCGCGCAGCTCGCGCCAGCGGCGCAGCGTCGATCGCTTCACCGGCCGCCGGTGACGGCGGACGTCGGCGAGCCCGGCGACCAGCTCCCGGACGATCCAGAACAGCCCGCCGCGATCGGCAATCTTCCACGCGCGCCGCATCCGGAAGTACAGCGCCAGCCTCGCCGGCAGCGTCCAGGCGAGCCGCGTCAACGGATCGTTGTAGAGCGCGCCGAGACAGTCGTTGCGGACCACGTAGCGCAGGTACCGCACGGCGTTGCGCGTGGCGGGATCCGCGAGGTGCGCCACGCGGGCGTCGGGGAGGTACGCCACGGAGAACCCCGCGTCCAGCAGCCGAAGGCAGAACTCCTTCTCTTCACCGTAATAGCCGAAGCTGGCACGATAGCCGCCAACGGCGACGAACACGTCTCGCCTGAGCAGGTGGGCGAATCCGATGAACGACGCCACCAGGCAGGGGTAGGCGACCGAGGCCGGCTGCATCGCCGAGGGCCACGGCCGGCCGTCGGCATTCGCCTGCGCGAAGCCGACGGCGGCGATCGACGCGTCGCGCCGCATCACGTCGAGCGCCGCGGCGATGCTGTCGCGGTCGAGAATCCGGGTATCGTCGTCGAGCAGCAGCACCAACGATCCGGCGGCGCGCTCGAGGAGGCGGTTGCGCCCGACGATATAGCCGGGCGCGGCGGCGTCGCGCAGCACGGTGACGCGGTCAACGAGCGGCGCCGGAGCCGACGCGGTCGTCGCCGGCGGTTCCGAGGCGTCGTCAAATACGAGCACATCGTCGATGAGATCCGCGATGGGATCGAGGGACGCGAGGCATGCCGCCAGCGCCTTCGGCCGGTTGCGGGTCGTGATGCCAACGGTCAGCTGGCGGGGGCTCATGCGACGGTCCGGACTTCCCTCGCCCGCTGGTACGCATCGAGCGTCCGCGCGGCCGTCGCGGTCCAGGACAAGCCGGCGATCGCGCGGAGCGCCGCCTCCGACACCCGGGCGCGGAGCGCCGGGTCGCCGAGCAGACGGCTGATCGCGCGAGCGATCGCCGCCGGATCGCGCGGAGGAACGCGCAGCCCCGTGTCACCGTCGCGCACGAGCGCCCGCGCCGCGCCGACCGGCGTCGCGACGACAGGCAGGCGCTGGCTCATCGCCTCGGGCACGACGAGGCCGTAGCCCTCGTACGTCGAGCACATCACGAGGAGGTCGTGCCGGCGGTATTGGCGCAGCACTTCGTCCTCCGGCGCACGCTCGAGCACGGTCACGGTGTGGCGGCAGGCAGGCTCGAAAGCCGCGAGGATGACCTCGGCCGGCCGGCCCCCGCCGAGAATGGTGAGCGGCGGCGCGCCGCCGTTGGCGTCGAGCGCGCGCCACGCGGCTGCGAGGTAGGGCACCCCTTTTATCAGGTCCCATGAGCCACAGAAGAGCACGCCCGCCCCGCGCGACGCGCCGGGCGGCGGTGTCGCGTCGAGGAATCGATCGGGGACACCGTGGCCGACGACCTCGATCGCGCCGGGCGTTTTCCATCCGCGCGCGACCACGAACGCGCGGTCTTGATCGTTGATGAGTATTAGGCGATCGCATGCGGCGATCGCGCGCCGGACCTGCCGGAGCCGGACGGTCGGATACCAGATGCGCCGCGGCCACGGCTTCGACGTGAGGCCCGCGCGCGCGTCGTCGAGCAGGCGGGCGTAGTTGAGGTGCTCCAGGCCGTTCGAGCGGCTGACGAGCGCCGCGTGTCCGGCGACCCCGCTGCTGCGGAGCGAGGCGAACGCCGCCCCTTCGGCCCCGGCGACCTCGATGACGTCGTACGGACCGTGCGTCCGGACGGCGCGCGCGATGGCGCGCGCGGCCAGCGAAGGTCCCATCAGGTCGCGGGCGTGACGCTGGCGGGGCTTCGCTCCGAGGTCGTGCGCGAACAGCGCGACACAGTGG
>JBOGJB010000187.1:0-2823 GCA_050745085.1 Vicinamibacterales bacterium | reverse complement strand
GCTCGCGGCCGTGCGGACCGGCGCGCCGGCGTATCACACGGTCTTCGGCCGTCCGTTCTGGGAGGATCTCCAGGCCCATCCCGATGTCGCCGCAAGCTTCGACGCGCTCATGGGGCCCGGGCACGGCACGCCCGACCCCGAGGTGCTCGTCTCCGGCGGCTGGGAATCGGTGCGCACGGTGGTGGACGTCGGCGGCGGGACGGGGGCGCTCCTGGCGGAAGTCCTTCGCGCCCGCCCGGCCGTGCGCGGCACGCTGGTCGATCTCCCGCCGACGGTCGCTCGATCCGCCGAGATCTTTCAGGCGGCCGGCGTGGCCGACCGCGTGACGACGGTGGGGCAGAGCTTCTTCGATCCGCTGCCGTCCGGAGGCGATCTTTTTCTGCTGAAGAGTGTGCTCGGCGACTCCGACCGCGAGGCGGTGGCCATCCTGAAACGGTGCGCCGAGGCGGCGCGCCCCGCCGGCCGCGTCGTCCTCTTGAACGGCGTGTCCCCCGGCGAGGCGGGGCCGGCGATGCTGATGCTGGTGCTGGTGGGAGGGAGAGACCGAAGCCTCGCGGAGTTCCGCGAGCTGGCCCGCGCCGCCGGGCTGGAGGTGCACGCCGCCGAGCGGCAGCCGTCAGGCCGCTTCGTCGTCGAGTGCCGCCCGACGGGCTCGTAGCCTAGCGCGATCGGATTCACGTTCGACGCGCGGCTCGCCGTTGATCGCGCGTCATGCCGACAGTTCAGCAGTCTGGCGAATCTCTAACGCTGCCTGCTCACAGATGAGCGGCAACTCCACGATAAACTCGCTGCCACACCCTATCCCTTCGCTCCGGGCGGTCAACGTACCCCGATGAGTCGCAACGACGGACCGTGCGACGAACAGGCCCACGCCGAGTCCGTCCGCTGTGGTCTGCGTGCCGCGCTCAAACGGCTCGAAAATTCGATCGGCGTCTTCAGCGGCAAAGCCGATGCCGCTGTCCTTGACCGACACCCGCACCAGGTCCCCTGCGCGCGATACCGATACGGAAATCTGGCCGCCTTCGGCCGTGTACTTGATCGCGTTGCCAAGCAGATTCGCAAAGACCTGTTGCAGGCGCGATGCGTCGGCGTCTACGACGAACGGCTCCGCACCCACATCGACATTGATGCAGTGATCCCGCGCTGCCGCCGCAGCGGCGACAGCAGCGGCCGCGCCTCGAAGAACGTCGGTGATCGCAGTTGGCCGTTTGTCGAGCGACAGCGTTCCACGCCGAAGACGCGTTGCGTCAATCAAATCCTCGATCATACGGGTCACGACGTGCACCTGAGTCTCGACGCGCTCGCGTGTGCGGATGCCGGTAGCGCGACCGGGACGTGCGCGCATCAGCCCCAGCCCGGTACTGATCGCTGACAGAGGGTTCCGCAGTTCATGCGATACAACGGCGATCAGGTCCTCTCGGGCGCGGTAGCCCGCCTCTCGGGCGCGCTCGGTCGCCTTCGCACGTTCGGCGAGATACGCGATCCCGAGAGAGACGGCAAGAAAGAAGAGTAGGTTGGACAGAGCTGGTCCGTCGATCACCTGACGGGTAGAGGTGAAGGTCAGGGACAAGTACAGGGCTGCGGCGCCGCTCAGGATCGTGGCGAAGAGAGCCGTCCCGAAGCCGCTTCGCCACGCGACGACGAGCACCGGAAGGATAAACAGCAAGTACGGCGACCCATCGCCGAGAAACGGCGTCAGCGCCGCCTGCACCAGCATCGCAAGCGCGACGAGTAGGGTGGCATCAGCGTACGGCCGCAGGAAGCCAATCGTAGACCGGAGCATGGGGGGCCCCTCTCTCCTGAGAGCAGTCCAACGATTACGGCTGAGGTGCGGAGTGTACGTCTGAACCCGGTCATCGTGCAAGGCGGCCTTGGGTTTCGGGATGGAGTTACGTCTCAGCGGGAAAGTGCAAACGCCAGTGGCGCCAGCTGGATCATCCGAATGCAAGCCACACCACAAGCGCGACGAGATACCCCGCGATCGCATCGGCGGCGAAGTGGTATCGGCCGGCGACGGAGCCCGCGCCAACGGCAAGCGCCAGCGGCGCCAGCGCGAGGCTGACCGATGGGGAGATGTGCGCGAGCGCGAGGACGACGGCGAGCGCTTCCGCTGCGTGCCCGCTTGGGAACGTATTGCGCTCGTGGCTGAAGCGGCCGAGGACCGCGAGGTTCAGCCGGCGAACGCGCGAGCGGGACGCCGGCGGATTTCCTTCGAGGGCGCGCGGCGTGCGCGTCTGCGCCCACGGCATGCAGGCGAAGCAGATGTAGTCCGCCGTGAGGACGATGATCCAGAACCGTTCGACCTCGGCGGCGCCGGCGGCGGCGTACGCGACGAGCGGGCCGAGGCCGACCATCGCGTAGACGGCGAGGTAGCTCAGCTCGAGGAACTCCAGGACGCCGGTCGGCAGCCGCGCGCTCCAGGCGGCGGCGTCGAGCCGGCGGTCGAGCGCGACGAGCCGGCGCTCGATGCGCGGCATCGGTGCGACGTAGAAGAGGCCGGAGAGATAATAGCCGCCGAGCAGGTAGACGGCCGCCGGCAGAATCCAGTCGCGGAGCGCGAACGTGTCGCGCCACGGAGCGGCTGGCGCCCACGCGGCGAGGCTGGCGATCGCGATTGCGCCGAGGGCGACGGCGGCGCGGCGCCTCGCGGGGAGCGAAGGATGCGCGAGCGCGATCACACAGCAGTACGCGCAGTAGGCGAGCGTCGCCCATTCCAAGCTGCGCACGCCGGGAGCCTATCATGACGAACCACACCGACCGGGTCACGCGGATCGCGAGCGGCTTCGACGAGGCGATGACGCGTCTGGTCGCGCGCGTCGAGCG
>JBOGJB010000186.1:0-3659 GCA_050745085.1 Vicinamibacterales bacterium | reverse complement strand
GCGCGTGGCTGCCGCCGGCGCGCGGCTCGCGCCAGCTCTGGTCCGCCTCGCGGTTGCCTATGCCGGTGATGTTCACGCAATGCCGAGTGCCGAAGGCCGAAATGCGTGACGGAGTCCTCCGCACCGTTGCCAGCGTCGCGCTCGTCGTCGTTTTCCTCCTGTTCGAAACCCTGCGCTCACGCGCGAACGGGCGCGCGCTCCGCGCGCGCGGCGCGATCGAGCCCACGGGCGACGTCTACCGCGCGATGTTCGTCGCGTATCCGCTCGCGCTCCTGGCGCCGTTCGCCTCCGCGATCCGGAGCGGTCCGGCCACGGCGCCGGTGTGGGCCGCCGGCGTCGTTCTGTTTCTTGCCGCGAAGGGGCTGAAGTTCTGGGCGATTGGCGCGCTGGGACCACGCTGGACGTTCCGGGTGCTGGTCGTGCCGGGCGAGCCGCTGGTGACGTCAGGCCCGTACCAGTACCTGCGTCATCCCAACTATCTCGCCGTGGCGGGAGAGATCGTCGGCGCCGCGACGATGTGCGCAGCGCCGGCGATCGGTGCGGCGGCCCTCCTCGGATTCGGCGCGCTGATGCTGCGCCGGATTGCGATCGAGGAGCGGGCCCTTACGTCGTCTTCTTCACGCTGGATCCGGCCTCGAGGTCAATCGTGAAGCCGTTCTTGTTCTCGTAGCTGTAGTCGTAGCCGTGCCCCTTGTAGCGGTGCGTGCCCTTGTACAGCTTGAAACCGGAATTCTTCTGCGCGCCGAAGTACTGCAGGTTGTGCATGACCGGCGGCGTCTTGCCGTCCATCGCCGACCCGCCGGGCAGCGCGAGCACCACGTGGCCCTTGTTGTCCGCGCGGCTCGCAACGTGCTTCGCCGCGTCGTGCGTGATCGTGATCGCAGTGCGATCGTCGAAGTTCACTTTCGCGATCGGCAGCACGTACAGCTTTGCCACGACGGCGGCAAATGCCTCGACCTGTTCCTTCGTCGTGGATGGCTCGAAGGCCAGGACGACCCCATCGAAGCCCTTCGCCAGCTGACCGTTGAGATTGCCCGAGACCCACACTTCCATGCCGTCGAGCTTGACGTCGCCGTAGTACCCCTTCTCGACGGTGAAGACGTTGTTGAAGTTGCACCTGTCACCGTCCGGCTCGGGATTGAAATAACAGGGGCAGAAGAGATTGCAGCTACAGGCCTCGTCGATGTGCGCCTTGATGTACCAGGGTTTTTCCTGCGCCGACGGCGTTACGGCCAAACAAACCAACGCGATCAAGATGCCGACTCCTCGCGCCATTGGACAGTCCTCCTTCAAGCCGGGTGGAGAGCCCATTCTACCCCGATGCTATAGTCCGGACACGTGCGTTTGTATCGACTGCTGCCGTCACGCCTGCCGCCTCTGCCGCGGTGGGCGCGGGCGGCAGATGCCCTCACGCTGACGCTCCTGCTCGTCTCGCCAATCGTCGCGGCAACCGGCGGGTTCCGGACGGACGTCTTCGGCCTGCGACTCTCGGTACGGTCTGTCGATCGATTGATCCTGCTCGCACTCATCGTTGCCGCGCTCCGGCACTGGCGTGTCCGGTCCCCGACGCTCCTCCAACGTCTGCGGTCCTTCCCGGCAAGAGTGCCGGAAGACGCCGACGACCGGGCCCCGCTCGCCCCGGACGAGCACGCGCTCGTCCCCGCCGAGCGACGGTCGTGGCGGCGCGCCGCGCTGGAGTTTGCGGGCCTCCTGATCGGCTACGGTGCGCTGGTGGCGGTGATGACCTGGCCGCAGGCCGGCCAGCTCGATACCGCGCCCGACCTTGGCGACCCCCTGTTCTCGACCTGGCGGCTCGCGTGGATCGCCCATCAGATCGTCCGCGATCCGCTGCACCTCTTCGACGGGAACATCTTCCATCCCGAGCGGCTCACGCTGACCTACTCGGACTCGCACATCGTCCCGGGCCTGATGGCCGCTCCCTTCCTCTGGATGGGAGCGCACCAGTTCGTCGTGTACAACGTGCTCTTTCTCGCCGCGTTCGCGCTCTCCGGCGCGACGATGTTCGTGCTCGCGCGGTCACTCACCGGGCGGGCCGACGCCGCCCTGGTGGCGGGCGTGTTGTTCGCCCTCTATCCGTACCGGTTCGAGCACTACAGTCACCTGGAGCTGCAGGTCACGTTCTGGATGCCGCTCCTGCTGCTGGCCATTCACCGCGCGTTCAAGGGCGGCCGCCTCCGCGACGGTCTGGCCGCGGGCCTGTTGATGGGCCTCCAGACGCTGTCCTCGCTCTACTACGGCGTGTTCCTTACTGTCTTCCTCATTCCGGTCTGCGGCGCGTTGTGGCTGCACTCACGCGTCGCCCGGCGCGCGGTTCGCGGACTCATCGCCGGCGCCGTGGTGGCGGCGGTCATGATCGCGCCGGTAGCCGCCGCGTACGTTGCGAACCGATCGATGGTAGGGAAGCGGCCGTTCGGGGTGGTCGAGTCCTACAGCGCGCAGGGCAGCGACTATCTGGTCGCGCACTGGCGGAGCGCGCGATACGGCGAGATCGAAGCCGAGCACCGTCCCGAGTGCGAGCTGTTTCCGACGGTAACGCCGGTGGCGCTCGCGCTCACGGGCATGTGGCCCCCGTTGTCCGCTGCGCGCATCGGCTACGTCACTGCCCTCGCGCTCGCCTTCGATGCGTCGCTCGGCGTCAACGGCAGCGTCTATCGATTGCTCTACGAGTATGCGCCCGGGTTTCGCGCGCTGCGGGTGCCGGCTCGCTTCAGCCTCCTCGTCGGCATGACGCTCACGATCCTCGCCGGGTACGGCATCGCCCGGTTGACGCGCGGACGCGGACCAGTCGCCCGCTGGACGATCGCCGCGCTGGCGGTGGCGATCGCGATATTCGAGATGCAGCCTCGGAATATCCTCGTGCCGGTCTGGATGGAACCGCCGCCGATCTACGCGAGCCTGCCGAACGAGCCGGGCGTGGTGCTCGCGGAGCTGCCCATGCCGACCGACGAGGGCGGCATCTGGGTGGACGCTCGTTCCGACTACAATTCGACCTTCCACTGGCGGAAGGTCGTGAACGGCGCCAGTGGACACTTCCCCGACTCGTATCTCCAGCTCTTTGCCCGCCTGCAGGAGTTTCCCGCCGACAACGCGATGGCGTACCTGCGGGAGCGGGGCGTCACGCACGTCGCCGTCCACCAGACGTTCTATATTCACGATCGGTACGCGCGCGTCGTGCGCGAGCTCGACGCGCGGACCGACGTGGCGCTCGTCGCGTCCGGTCCGTTTCGCGGCGGCGAATCACGGCTGTACCGGCTCGTGAGGTGATCGCGCCTTCGGCGCGGCCGGTCCGCCCGTCCTGGCGTCTAATTCGTTGAGCGAGGGGGCTATAATGCGCTGCGATGCGATGCGACGGTTGCTCCCCATCGTCTGCTGTCTGACCGTCATCGTGCCGGCCGCCGCTCAGTCCGTCCCGACATCCGTCCCACCTCCCTCGCTGCGCGCCGCGGATCGCGCGCTCGCGCACGGTCGCCCTGCCGAAGCGGAGGCGATCGCGCAGGCGCTGCCGCCTGACGACCCGGGCGTCGCCGTCATCCGCGCGCGGATCGCGCTCGGCACGGGCAAGCTCGATGACGCGGAGCGCCTTCTGACGCCCGCCGCGGCGGCCGATCCAGCGGGAGACGCCGCGCTCGAGCTGGGGC
>JBOGJB010000185.1:0-10854 GCA_050745085.1 Vicinamibacterales bacterium | reverse complement strand
GGTGAACCCGTACTTGGCCCGGACGACGAAGCGGTCCGAAGCGGCGCCCGGCGCGAGCCCGTCGCTGCCGACGCCGCGCATATAGGTGTCATCCAGCTCGCGCGAGTCGGGCGCGAGGACGAACACGACGTTGAGCTGCACGCTGCCGACCTCTCGAGCGGCGGCGTTCTTCAGCCGGAAGGCAATCGAGGGAACCAGCTTGTTCTTGCCGTCCACGATGCCGGCGTCGAACCAGCCGGTCGTGACGTCGGTGACCTGAAGGGCCTGCTTGACGTCGACGCGGGGGCCGCAGCTCCCGGCGGCGATCGCTGCGGCGAGGGCTGCCGCCGCCGCAAGCCGCCGCGCGCGTACGGAGGTCTTCATGAGGCGCGATTCTAGATCAGAATTGGCGGACCTCCACACGCTTTCGCGCCTCCTCGAGGGTCATCCGCCTGGCCTGGAACGCCGCCAGGTCGCTCCCCTTGACCCGCAGAATGAGCGTCGCAGGGTCGTAGTTCTCCGCGGGGGTCAAGGGCCCCTCGGCGTCCCTCGCGGCGACGGTGAGCCATTCATCCGCCTGAAGCGCCATCACCCCGCCGTACTCCAGCATGGCGTCGACGAGCGCGTCCTTGACCGTCTCCGTGTACAGCAGATTCGGGTCCGCGATGGGAACCGGCGGCGCAGGCGCGGCGACAGCTGAGGCGGCGAGCCCCCCGCGCGCCGGCTCAGCGACCTCCGCGCTCGTCACCGGCCGGTTGTCGTCACCGCGTCCCTGTCGAGCACCCTGGGACACCATGAGCGCCTCGAGCTTCCGCACCGTCTGATCCAGCGCCGTCTTCTCCCGTGGGTCGGAGACCCGCTGGACTTCCCGCTGCAGCTGCTCGAACATCCGGCGCGCCGCGGCGAAGTCCGGCTCGAGCGTGCGCATGATCGAGACGACGCTCTCGCGCATCGCAGGAATCTCGACATCGAAAAACAGGCCGTAGCCGTCGAGCGCAAACCCACGCGCGCGAGCCGCGCCGCTCAGGAAGAGCAGGTTCTGGCCGACCGGCTGCAACTGCCGGCTGACCTGGCCGGCGCCGTGGCTGACGGCGCCGACGAGCGCGCCCTCCATCACCCGGACCTGGTACCGGCGCTTCGACTGCACCTCCGCCTGGGAAGGCGCGGGCTGCGCCGCGGCGACCGAGACGAACGCGATCGCGGCCGCAACCAGCGCTGCGCGTCTCACGAAGATCGTAGCGTCCGGCTGCACCCGGACCTGATTGGTCTGCATGTGGTCCCTCATTACCGTTGCGACGACACCCTCACGAGGTGATTGACCATTTCACGATCGGCTGCGCTCGAACGCTCGAGCTGCCCCAGCCCGTACTGAATACGAACGAGATCGGTTTGACGCTGTCGGTCGAAATCGCGCAGGACTTCCGCGAGGCGCAGCGCCAGCTCGCGCTGCTGCCTGGTCTCGCTCTCGCCGATGAGCGTCCGGACGCGGCGGAGCACCTCGGCCGGCTCCGGCGCGGGAGTCGTGGAGGCGGCGCGCGTCTCGTTCGCGCCGAGCTCCTCGCGCAGTCGCTGCTCGAGGCTCGTCAGCTCGGCGCGCCACTGTGCCTGGCTGTCGGCAGCGGCCGGCGCCGGCTCGCGTCCAGCCCGGGTCTGCACGTCCTGACCGCGCGACCAGCCGGTGCGAACGCTGAAGCCGTCCGCGCCGTAGCTGACCTCCAGGTTCGCGATTGCGGCGGCCGCCGCGAGGACGAGCATCGCCGCGGCGGCGAGCCCCCACGCGGGCATGGTCCAGCGCCGCGCGGGCGCTGCCTCCTGGGCGCGATCGACGATCGCGAAGCCGAGATCGCGCTCGGGCGGCGCCCACGCGGGCAGCTCGATCCTGACCGCGCGAAGCGCGGTCACCTCGGCGCGGCACGCGCCGCACGAGGCGAGGTGCGCCTCGATGCGCGCCCGCTCACCCGCGTCCATCTCGTCGTACAGATACGCGACGATCGCGTCCTTGTCCTCACATCCGACTGGCATCGTCATAGTGATTGTTTGTCAGCCTGCAGCGTGCGCCGCAGCACCGACAACCCCTGATACAAACGCGTCTTCACCGTGCTCAGTGGGCAGTCCAGCAAATCTGCGATCTCCTGGAACGTCAGCCCGTGATACTCCTTCAGGATGATGGCGGTACGCTGCTCCTCAGGTAGCAGCGCCATCGCCTTCGCGACCGCGCGGCTCATCTCGCGCCGCGCGACCAGCGTCTCGATCGACTCGGCCGGCTCGCGCTCGGCCGCAAGGTCGAGCAGATCGACTCCCTCAGGCGCCTGCGCGATCGGCGCGCGGCGCTCGCGTCGGATCCAGTCGCGGCACAGGTTGAGCGCGATCCGATACAGCCAGGAGGAGAACTTCGCCTGCCCCTTGAACCCGCGGAGGGCGCGGAAGGCACGAAGGAAGGTTTCCTGGCAGACGTCCCGCGCGTCTTCCTCGCGGCCGATGACGCGGTACGCGAGCGCGTAAATCGGCCGTTCCCAGCGCAGAATCAGCTGGTTGAAGCTGTCGACATCCCCGCCGATCGAGCGGGCGACGAGCTCCTCGTCCGTCCAGGCCATGCGTGAGCGCGCTCTGTAAGGGTTAGACGCGGGTGACCCCCGGCCGGCCGGGTGTCCTACAAAGTCCCATTCTGTTACAATCCGTGCGCGTCCTGCGACAAATGACCGCGCCTTCGCTCGCCGACCATGCCTCGCGGCTCGAGCGGGAACTGTCGCGGCATGCGCGCCTCCAGCAGCTGATTCTCACCTTCAGCCGTGATGCGTCCTCGGCCGAAGACATGGCGCCGGCGTTTGCCGCGCTGTCCGAGGGACTCGACGGGGTCCTTGGGGGACGGGCCTCGGTCTGGGTGCACGATCGGGACAGCCACGAGCTGGTGCTCCAGTCCGGCGGCGCCGGGACACGGGTCCCGGCGGATCGTCTCGACTCCCCCGCCGGGCGCGGTCTGCGGCTGGCGCACCCCGAAGTCTGGAAGGGCCGGTCTTCAGATCAGCCCAACGAGTGCACCCTGCTCATCCCCCTTCGAGGGCAGCGTCGCGCGCTCGGCGTCCTCGTCGTCGAGAGCCTCGGGGACGAGGACCACGACGCGGGGACGTTTGCGATCGCCGGCGAGCTGTCGCGCCAGCTGTCGGCGGCCATCGAGAACAGACTGCTGCTCTCGCACGTCACGCGCCAGGCGCAGCTCGACGCCGACCGGCGCGCGCACTCGCAAAAGCTGGCCGCGCTCGGGCAATTCGTCGCCGGCATCGCGCACGAGCTGAACAACCCGCTGCAGAGCGTGCTCGGGCATCTCGAGCTCTTGCGGCGCAACCGCAGGCTCCCGCGCGCGCTCGCCGCCGACGTCTGGCTGATCTATCGCGAGGCGGACCGCGCGGCCCGGATTGTCAGCCGTCTGCTCGTCTTCGCGGGCGCGCGCCGCGCCGGCCGGCGGCGGGTCAGCCCGAACGCCGCGCTCGCGCGCGCGATGTCGCTGCGCTCCCGCGCGTGCCGTGATGCGGGCATTGTTCTCGTCGGGCGGCTCGATTCGCCCGTGCCGCGGATCCTCGGCGACGCGCTCCTGCTCCAGCAGGCCTTCCTGAACATTATCGTCAACGCGGAGCACGCGATCACGGCGCGCCGCGCGGCCGCGCCTGGATCCCGTGGGAAAGACTGCATCGAAGCGTTCAGCCGCGCCCGTCGCGGGGTGGTCATCGTGGAAATCCGCGACACCGGGCACGGCATCGACCCCGACGTTCTCCCGCGGATCTTCGAGCCGTTCTTTACGACGAAGGAGGTCGGTCAGGGGATCGGCCTCGGCCTCGCGCTGACCCACGGCATCATCCAGGAGCACGGCGGCTCGATCGCCGCCCGGCCGCACCCCCGCGGCGGGACCGTGTTCCGCATCGAGCTGCCCGTCCCGAGGTCCGAGGTCCGAGGCCCGAGGCCCGAGGCCCGGGGCCCGAGGCACGAGGCCCGGCCCCAGGTGCGAGGTCCGAAGCACGGCCCGAGACACAAGGCCCGAGGCCCGAGGCCCGGAGACAGGCATGGCTGACGACGCGTTCCTGACGACCGATGAAGTGCTGAAATACCTTCAGGTGAACCTCCGGACGATCTATCGGCTGATCAAGTCCGGGAAGATTCCGGCGGTGCGCGTCGGCCGGCAGTGGCGCTTCCGCAAGCGGGACATCGACGCCTGGCTGGAGAGTCAGCGCCCGCGAGGGCCGCGGCTGATGCCGCCGCCGTCCAAGCCTGCTCCGTCCGCTCCGCCGTCGCGTCCCCGCATCCTGGTCGTGGATGACGAGGCGGCGATTCGGGATCTGCTGGCGAAGACACTCGCGCTCGCAGAGTACGACGTGGACGTCGCGCCGGAAGGACGGTCTGCGCTCGAGCGTCTCCGGACGCTCCCCTACGATCTTCTGATCACGGACCTGAAGATGCCCGGCGTCGACGGTCTTGCGGTCATCCGCGAGGCGCGCCGCTACAAGCCGGACCTGCCCGTCATCATCATCACCGGCTTCTCAACCGAGGCGAGCGCGATCGAAGCGATCAACCTCGGCGTGTCCGGGTACCTGACCAAGCCCTTCCGCGTCCCGAAGGTCCTCGCCACCGCCGCGAAAGCGCTCGGGGAGTAGCTCTCCGGGTCGATCTGCGATCCGCTGATCGGGTGATCGGGTCGAGCGATCCATCTTCGATCTGTCCTGATCGGCCGATCGCAGATCGACGTGCTAAAATCATAGGTTTCTGATGATTCAGTTGTCGTCCCTGAGCAAGTCGTTCGGCGAGCGCGTCCTGCTGGAGGACGTGTCGTGGCAGCTCGGCCGCCGCGATCGCGTCGGGCTCTGCGGTCCGAACGGCGCCGGCAAGACGACGCTTCTGCGCATGCTCGCTGGCCTGGACGAGCCGGACAAAGGCGCGATTCTTAAGCCGACGAGCCTGACGGTGGGGTACCTGCCGCAGGACGGCCTCGACCACAGCGGCCGTTCACTCCTCGAGGAAGCCATGCTCGCCTTCGAGCCGGTGCTGGCCCTGAAAGCGGAGCTGCATGACCTCGAAGGACGCCTCGGCGATACGACCCTCAGCGAGGCCGAGCACGACGCGCTGCTGGCGCGCTACAGCGACGTTCAGGATCGTTTCCGCGCGGCCGACGGGTACAGTCTCGACCTGAAGACCGCGACGGTTCTGCGCGGCCTCGGGTTCTCGCAGGAGGACTTCGACCGTCCGACCGAGACGTTCTCCGGCGGCTGGCAGATGCGCATCGCGCTCGCCAGGCTGTTGCTCAGCCGGCCGACGCTGCTGCTGCTCGACGAGCCGACGAACCACCTCGACCTCGAGGCACGCAACTGGCTCGAAGAGTACCTGGGGGAATACCCGCACTGCGTCATGCTCGTCTCGCACGACCGTTTCTTCCTCGACGCCGTCGTCACGCGGATCACCGAGATCGGGCTCCGGGCGCTGACGGACTATGCGGGCAACTACAGCAAGTACCTGAAGGAGCGCGATGAGCGGCTCGAGCGCCTGCGCGAGGCGAAGCGGCGCCAAGACGAGGAGGTCGCCCGTGTCAAGGCCTTCATCGATCGCTTCCGGTATCAGGCGACCAAGGCCTCTCAGGTCCAGAGCCGGATCAAGATGCTCGAGAAGGTCGTGCCGATCGAGATTCCTCCGGAGCGGAAGCGCGTGCACTTTACCTTCCCGGCCTGCGCCAGGAGCGGGCGGACTGTGATCGACCTCTCGCGCGCGGCGAAGCGGTACGGCGACAAGGTCGTCTTTGCCGGCATCGATCTGCTCATCGAGCGGGGCGACCGGCTCGCGCTCGTGGGGCCGAACGGGGCCGGCAAGTCCACGCTGATGCGGCTGCTTTCGGGGGTCGAGCCGCCGGACTCCGGCGCCCGCGCCGAAGGGCATCAAGTCGTCGTGCAGTACTTCGCGCAGGACGAGGCGGCGCGGCTGGATCCCACGCTGACCGTGTACCAGACGCTCGAGAGCGGATCGCCGACGAACCTCGTGCCGGCGATACGGAACATCCTCGGCGGGTTCCTGTTCTCAGGTGACGACGTGTACAAGAAGGCGGGTGTGCTGTCGGGTGGGGAGCGGACGCGCCTCGCGGTCGCGCGGATGCTGCTCCGTCCGTCGAACACGCTGCTCCTGGACGAGCCCACCAATCACCTCGACCTCGACTCGAAGGAGGTCCTCCTCGAGGCGCTCGAGGACTTCGGCGGCACGCTGATCTTCGTCTCGCACGACCGGTACTTCGTCGATCGGCTGGCGACGAAGATCGTGGAGGTCGGCGGCGGCGGGATACTTGTCTACCCCGGAACGTACGAGGAGTTTCGCTGGAGCAAGCAGGCGCGACGCGAGCAGGCACCGGGCACGAAGGATCAGGTGCGACGCCCGAGGCCCGAGGTCCGAGGCCCGCGGCCCGAGCCGCGAGGCCCGAGGCCCGACGCAGGCACCCGTTCGCACGAGGCACGAGGCACGAGGCACCAGGCACAGCGCGGGGCGCCTGACTTCGCCGCGAAGCGCAAGGCGGATGCCGCCGCGCGCCGCGCCGAGCGCGCCGTGGACGCGCATCGAAAGAGGATAGAAGCGCTCGAGGCGAAGATCGCGGAGCGGGAAGAGGCGATCAAGGAGCTGGAGGCGTCGATGGCCGCGCCCGGCTTCTACGACGACCGCGATGCGGCCCGGCCGATCATCGATCGGCACCAGGCGCTGATGTGGGAAGTCGGCGACCTGATGCACCAGTGGGAGGAGCTCTCCACCCAGCGTCAGCCCTGACCGCTTCCGCTACGGCGACGGCGGCCCGCCGGAGCTTCACGCGAAGACGGAATAGGCTTCCCGCTACCGGGATCCGATTGACAATTTTGTAAGTTAGGACTCGTGGTTAGCCAGTCACAGGACGGGCCGAAGGCGTCGATCCCCGCATTTTCGGCCGAAACCGCACTAATCAACCTCGGGCATACCATTTGCGCCATCGCCGCGGACTGGGTGGATGGTGCCCACGGGCCTTGTCTGAGGGCTCGCACCTGGCGCAGGCGGACGGTTTAGACCGTAACTCGCAGATGGGACAGAGCTTGGAGCAGGATCCAGAAGAACTTACAATACTGCAAGCTCCGATGCCACGGCGAAAACGGTCCAATGGGGCGCCGCGCGGGCGGCAGACGACACCCGCGCGCGGCCGAGGGCGATCCGGGTCGGCGACGGGCGTACCGGCCGTCCGGGACGGGTTCTTCCGCGACATGGTGCGCGGACTGCAAAACGGCGTGCTGGCGGTCACCGCGGACGGCCGCATCGCCGTGATGAACGACATCGCGTGCCGCATCCTCGCCATCGAGGATCGGCCCGCGGACATCGGCCGGCCGTTTGTGTCGGTGCTGCGGTCGCAGCCGGACGTCGTGCGGATCCTGGCGAGCGCGTTCGAGTTGAGCCACCTCCCCAACCGGGCGGAGTTGAGGCTCAAGAGCTCGGGCCGCGTGATCGGCTACACGCTGTCGCCGATCCGGGACCCCCGCGGGCGGCGGATCGGCGCGACGTTGTTCTTCAAGGATTTGACGCGGGTCGAGCAGCTCGAGGAGCGCGAGCGGCTGCGCGACCGGCTGATGGCGCTGGGGGAGATGGCGGCGGCGATCGCGCACGAGGTCAAGAACCCGCTCGCGGGTATCGAAGTCATGGCGGGCGTGCTGAAACGGCAGCTCGCCAGCTCGGCGGACGCGCAGACGATTCTGATCGACATCATCAACGAGGCCAAGATGGCCAACGCGATCGTTCAGGACGTGCTGGAGTTCGTCAGGCCGATCCGGCTCGAGGTCGAGCGCGTATCGCTGCACGACGTGGTGCACGACGCGATCACGATGGCCGAGAGCCACGTGCCGCGCGGCGGCACCGAGGTCGCGTTGGCGCTGCCGCCCGACCTGCCGCGGATTCAGGGTGACCCGCACCAGCTCCGCCAGGTGGTGACCAACCTCCTGACGAACGCGTTCGAGGCGCTGGGCGGGCGGGGGCGGGTGGACATCAAGGCGGTCGAGACCGTGGACGACCATGGCGACGGGCCGCTGCCGATGATCATCCTCGAGGTGGTCGACGACGGTCCGGGGGTGACGCTGGAAGTGAAGGAGCGGATGTTCGGGCCGTTCTTCACGACGAAGCCGCAGGGCACGGGGCTCGGGCTCGCGATTGTGCGGAAGATCATCGACGCCCACGACGGGCGGATCGACGTGGAGTCGCGGCCCGGGTCGGGGGCGCGGTTCCGGGTGACGCTGCCGATTACCGGCTCGCACCCGTTGTTCGGGACGGTGTAGGAAGGCGTGGCGTCCGGCGACAGCCGGACCGGGCGAAAGGTGAACATGGGCAGGATTCTGGTCGCGGACGATCACGATTCGCTGCGTCGCGGTATCGCGCGCGCGCTTACCGAGGCGGGGCACGAGGTCGACGAGGCGCCGAACGGCAACGTCGCCATCGAGAAGCTGCACGAGGGGCACTTCGACGTCGTGCTGAGCGACCTCAAGATGGGCGGCAGCGACGGCCTGGACGTCCTGCGCACGGCGAAGACGCTGCACCCCTCGACCGGGGTCATCCTGATGACCGCCTTCGGCTCGGTCCAGACCGCCGTCGAGGCCATGAAGAACGGCGCGTTCGACTACGTGCAGAAGCCGTTCGAGATTGAGGAGATGGAGGTCAAGATCGAGAAGGCGATCGAGCATCGCCGCCTCAAGCACGAGATCGAGTACCTCCGTCACACGCAGCAGGACATCTACGAATTCGACCGCATCGTCGGCGCGAGCGGCGCGCTCCAGCAAGTGCTCGGCATCGTCAAGAAGGTCGCGAAGAGCAACACGACCGTGCTCATCCGCGGCGAGACGGGGACGGGCAAGGAGCTGATCGCCGGCGCGATCCACCACAACTCGCTTCGGGCCGCGCGCAACTTCGTCAAGGTCAACTGCGCGGCGCTGCAGGAGAACCTCCTCGAGTCGGAGCTCTTCGGCCACGAGAAGGGGGCGTTCACCGGCGCCGACAAGCAGCGCGTCGGCCGCTTCGAGCAGGCGGACGGCGGGACGCTGTTCCTCGACGAGATCGGCGACATGAGCCCGAACACGCAGGCGAAGATCCTGCGCGTGCTCCAGGAACACGAGTTCGAGCGGCTCGGCGGGACCCGCACGCTGCGCGTCGATGTCCGCGTCCTCACCGCGACCAACCGGAACCTGCCGCAGATGGTCTCGAGCGGGCACTTCCGCGAGGACCTGTACTACCGGCTGAACGTGGTCTCCATCGACATGCCGGCGCTGCGCGAGCGCAAGGAGGACATCGGCGCGCTCGCGACGTTCTTCCTGCGCCGGTTCGCCGGCGAGCTGAAAAAGAGGCTGGACGGCCTGACGCCGGACGCCACCAAGCTGCTCATGCGCTACAACTGGCCGGGGAACATCCGCGAGCTCGAGAACGCGATCGAGCGGGCGGTGCTCCTGAGCGAGGGACCGCAGGTGTCGAGCGTCGACCTGCGCCTCGGCGAGCTGTCCACGTCCGGGCCGTCGGGCGATCCGACGCCGGTGGTGAAGATCCCGCCGACGGGGATCGCGCTCGAGGAGATCGAGCGGCAGGCGGTCATCGAGGCGCTCAAGATGTCGAACTGGGTCCAGAAGGACGCCGCCGAGCTGCTCGCGATCAGCCCGCGTGTCATGAACTACAAGATCAAGACGCTCGGCATCGACTTCGCCCGCGGCCGCCGCGCGCTGCCGGCGCAATCGGTGCCGCCACAGCCGCCCGCGATCGCCGAAGCTGTCTGACGCGGGAATAGGTGCACTGGGTGCAATCGGTACGTTAGGTGCGGTGCGCACCAGCACTCCAGTGCGCCGCAGTGCACCTAACTTCTTGGATGCGCCTTCTTGTAAGTCTCGATCAACTGGGTCGCGTTGACGTGCGTGTAGCGCTGCGTGGTGGACAGCCGCGCGTGGCCGAGCAGCTCCTGGATGGCCCGCAGATCGGCGCCGCGCTGCAGCAGGTGCGTCGCGAACGAATGCCGCAGCGCGTGCGGGCTGATGCCGAACCGCGTGCTGCACTGCGCCACGTACTTCCGCACGAGCCGATCGACGCTTCGCGTTGAGAGCCGCCCGCCCCGGTAGTTGACGAAGAGTGCTCGCCCGCTTTTCTTGACGTTTCGCTCGCGCCGCAGGTCTCCGCCCCGCGATAGCGCCGGAAAGCTCTCCAAATCCGGCAGCCACGCTCTGATCGCCCCCGCCGCCGTCTTGTTGAACGGGACGATCCGCTCCTTGCCTCCCTTGCCCAGCACGCGCACCACCCGCCCCGACAGGTTGACGTCGTCGAGGTCCAGCCCGACCAGCTCGCTCAGCCGCAGACCGGAAGCGTAGAACAGCTCGAGGATGGCGCGGTCCCGGCGACCGAACGGCGTGGAGAGGTCCGGTGTCTCTAGCAGCCGGGACATCTCCGGCTCTGCGAGGTGCGCCGGGAGCTTCGTCTCGCGCTTCGGCGTGCCGACGAGCGCCGCCGGATCGTCATCAATCCGCCCCTCGCGGCGGAGGTACCTGAAGAACGTGCGCAGCGACGCGAGCTTGCGCGCGGCCGACGCGCGCGAGTTCCCGCGCCGGTGCAGGTCGGCGAGAAAGCCGCTGACCGCGGTCGCGTCGAGGTCGGCAGGGCTCAGCTCCGCTCCAGGTTTCTTACGCGCGGCCGCGAGGTACGCGACGAACTGATCGAGATCGCTCTCGTACGCGCGCGTCGTGTGCGGCGACGCGTTCTGATTCAGCCGCAGGTACTCGATGAAGGCGCGGAGATCGGCTTTCACTTGTTTGGTCGGCGATGGGGCCCCACCCCCGCTCGCTCGCGCTCGCCCCTCGGCGCAGCTCGGGGCGACCCTGAGCC
>JBOGJB010000184.1:0-7655 GCA_050745085.1 Vicinamibacterales bacterium | reverse complement strand
GGGCGGACCGCTGGTGCCGATCGTCGCCGCAGCCGCGTCGGTGTGGCTGCTGACCGGCGTCACGCGCGCGCAGGCGATCGCCGGGGCCGTCGCGCTCGCCGCCGGCGTCCTCCTCTATCTGTCCCGCGGCACGATCGGCAGCAGCAGCCGCGACGGCCTCGCCGCGTCGTGAAAGACGGTCTGGCGGCCGATGGTAACGACCGATGAGGATGACGTACGTCGCGAGAATGCAGTGGAACGTCACCGGAATCAGCAGCGTTCGCGTGATCGCGTAGCGCAGGATCATCGACGAGAGGTACAGCCAGCCGAACACGAGCGCCCAGCGGCCGAACGCCGGATTCGGACGCGCGAACCAGCCCTGGCCGCGCGTGAAATCGGCGTTCACCTTCGACATCCCCGCGATCATGAGAATCTGCGACGTCAGCAGGTACGGATAACTGATTAATCCGGAGTACCAGTGCCGCATGGAAGGCAGCCAGGTCACGCCCGCGAAGGCAACGAGTACCTGCCCGAGCACCCTCAGACAAAACAGCGCGAGCAACAGCCAAAGCACCGGTGCGAGACGTCGCGGGTCAGGCGTAGCCATGGCGTGTTCTTTCTTTGCTCACACACTACGGCTCCGCCCTCTCAGAAGTCGTGATAACTGCATGAAAAAGAATGAAGTCTCACGGAATTTGCAATCAGCTGTTCCGTTTTAGGAAATTCAAAAAAACGTAGCGGATCTGTTGCAGCTAAACAGGTTAGGATGGTTGCTGACCCGGAGGTCAGTTTTGAGGCACCCTGCGATGCTCTTCGGTACTCGTGTGCCGACGAGACGCCTCTCATTTCTCGCTATTGCATTGTCCGTCGCGCTGCTGCAACGCGCGTCGGCGGACAACTTCGCTCAGACCCTCCCCTTCTTCCAGGACTGGACCAACACGGCACTCATCACCGTCAACGACAGCTGGTCCGTCGTGCTGGGGATGCAACCCGGGGTACCGGGCATCGAAGGGTTCCGTGGCGACGGGCTGACCTCTGCGACTGGCGTCAATCCGCAGACGGTGTTGGCGGCCGATACCCCCGGCGTTCTAGACGTCAACGCGAATCAGACGAACCCGAACACGTTCGCGACCGGCGGCGTTGCCGAGTTCCATATCGCAAATCCCGTGGTGGCGCTGAACGGCTCCGGCACGGCGCGCGCCCCTTACCTGCTGCTTCACGTGAATACGACGGGCCGTGAGAACGTGCGCATGTCGTACGTGCTGCGCGATCTCGACGGGTCCGTCGATAACGCCGTCTCGCCTGTCGCGCTGCACTACCGCGTCGGAGGCGTCGGGCTCTTCACGGACGTGCCAGCGGCGTTCGTCGCTGACGCATCGACCGGACCTTCGGACGCCACGCTTGTCACGCCGGTCTCGGCGGACCTGCCCGCGGCGGTCAACAACCAGCCGCTCGTCCAGCTTCGGATCATGACGACCGACGCCGTCGGCAACGACGAGTGGATCGGCGTGGACGACATCCTGGTCCAGTCCGACCTGATTCCCGGATTCCCGATGCCGCCGTCAGGCGTGGGCGCCGCCAGTCCCTCAACCGTCGTCCAGGGAGCGCAGACGCTGCTGACGGTGGCGGTCACGCCGGGCACGAACCCGACGAGCACGGGCTTGACCGTGACGGCGAACCTCACGCCGATCGGCGGCACCGCGTCGCAGGCATTGTTCGACGATGGAATGGGCGGCGACGCGATGGCGGGGGACAACATCTTCTCCTTCAACGCCACCGTCGCGTCGGCGGTCACTCCAGGGTCGAAGACGCTTCTCGCGACCATCAGCGACGACCAGGGTCGCGCCGGCTCGGCGGCGATCTCGCTAGCCGTCGAAGAGTTCGTTCCGTTCCTGGCGATCCACGACATCCAGGGCGCGGGGGCGACCTCCGACTATGTGAGCCAGAGGGTGACGACGACCGGCATCGTGACGGGCATCCGGCCGAACAGCTTCTACATCCAGACACCGGACGCCGAAGCGGACGGTGATCCGGACACCTCCGATGGTCTGCTGATCTTCCGGACGACGCTCCCGGGTCAGATCCACCGCGGCGATCTCGTCAGGGTCACCGGGCGAGTGGTGGAGTTCATCCCGGCCAGCGATCCAGAAAGCCGTCCCGTCACCGAGCTCGGGCAGCTTCCGACCTTTGAGGTGCTCTTCAGCAATCAGGCGCTGCCCGCGCCGGTGACGCTGACGGCGGCCGATGCGCCGGCGGGCAGCCCGAACCTCGATCTCCTCGAGCGGTTCGAGGGCATGCGCGTGCACGTGGAGGAGCTGACGGTCGTCGCGCCGACGGGTTTCCAGTCGCTGAACGAGACGGGGCTGCCTGTAACGGCGCCTCCGTCAACGAGCAACGGCGTGTTTGTCGGAGTCGTGTCCGGGGTCGCCCGCCCCTTCCGCGAGCCGGGCCTCGACCCGTTCGAACCGGAGCCGTCGGGTGTGCCGCCGTGCGTGCCGCTCTCACCGTGCGTGCCGCGCTTCGACGGCAACCCCGAGCGCATCCGCGTGGACAGCGACGCCCAGCTTGGCGGCGTGCGTCTCGAGCTGGCGGCCGGCCAGATTGTGGAAGACCTGATCGGTCCGCTCGACTATGAGTCGGCGACCTGGTCGATAGCGTTAGATCCGCCGCCGCCGACGGGCTTCGTTGTCAGGGGATCGCAGACTGCGGTTCCGGTGACGGCGCCGTCGCCGTCCCAGTTCACCATCGCGTCGTTCAACCTGCAGCGGCTGTTCGACACAGTCAACGATCCTGGCATCAGCGAACCGGTCCTGACCGCCGCTCGCTTCGCCCAGCGGCTCAACAAGCTCTCGGTGCTCGTGCGGGACGTGCTGAAGACCCCGGACATTCTCGGCGTATCGGAAGCGGAGAACATCGGCGTGCTCCAGGCGCTCGCGACGACGATCACGGCCGACGCGCTCGCGGCCGGGCAGCCAGATCCTGCCTACGGGGCGTATCTCGAGGAAGGCAACGATGTGGGTGGCATCGACGTCGGCTTCCTCGTGAAGAGCACGCGCGTCGCCGTCATGGACGTCGTCCAGGAAGGCAAGGGCACGACCTACACCTTCCCGCCCGGCCCGGGAGGCCTCGAGGACATCCTCAACGACCGGCCGCCCCTCGTGCTGAGAGCGCAGGTGACAGGACCGTCGGGCGTTCCCTTCCCGATCACGGTTATCGCCAACCACCTGCGATCGCTCCTGGACGTGACCGACCCGGTCGACGGGCCGCGCGTCCGCTTCAAGCGGCGGGCCCAGGCAGAGTTCCTCGCGACCCTGATCAGGGACCGGCAGGTCGTCGACCCGCACGAACGGATCATCGTGATCGGCGACATGAACGCCTTTCAGTTCAACGACGGCCTGGTCGACTCCATCGGCACGATCCAGGGAACGCCCGTGCCGGCCGACCAGGTCGTCCTCCCCAGCCCGGATCTGTTCGATCCGGATCTGATCAATCTGGTCGAGCGCGTTCCAGCGGACCAGCGCTACTCGTTCGTCTTCAACGGTAACGCGCAGGAGCTCGATCACATCCTGATCACGCAAAACCTCGAGCCGAGGTTCGTCGCGCTGCAGTACGGCCGCGCAAACGCCGACTTCCCGGAGTCGCTCCGGAACGACCCGACGCGCCCCGAGCGGACCTCGGATCACGATCCCCTCGTCGCGTACTTCGTGATCCCGGTGAGCCTCTCGATCGACGACGTCACGGTGACCGAGGGCGATCAAAGTGTGACTCAGGCGCGGTTCACCGTCACCCTGCAAGGGTCGTCGGAGGAGGACGTTACCGTTGAGTTCACGACCGAGGACGATGGCGGGCAGAACGGGGCGGTCGGCGGCGTCGACTACATCACCAACGCCGGCACGCTCGTTTTTCCGCAGGCGGTGAATAGCCAGACGATCGTCGTGGACGTGATCGGCGAGCGGCTTTTCGAGCCCGACGAGCTTTTCTTCGTCCGGCTGAGCCACGCCAGCCCGAACGCGATCATCGCGCGTGCCGCCGGGACCGGGACGATCACCAACGACGACCCCGAGCCCTCGCTCTCGATCGGAAACGCCGAGGTCGCCGAAGGGAACGGCGCCCCGACGACCGCGACGTTCACGGTGTCGTTGAGCAACCCATCGGCGTCGACGATCAGCGTTGCCTTTGCGACGGCCGATGGGACCGCCCAGCAGCCCTTGGACTACGCCGCTCGGTCCGGCGTGCTGGAATTCGCGCCGGGCGAGACCGCGCAGACCGTCGCGGTGACCGTTAACGGCGACGTGCTCGACGAACCGGACGAGACCTTCGCGGTCAACCTGTCGAACGCGGAGAAGGCGACCATCCTGGATGGCCAGGGCATCGGCACGATCAGGGACAACGACCCGCGCCCGACGATTCGCATCCGGAACGCGCGAGCCGACGAACCGGCGGAAGGCACGGCGTTGATGCCCTTCCGCGTCGAGCTGTCGGCCCCCTCCGGGCAGACCGTCACGGTGGACTTCAGGACCTTCAACCTCACGGCTGTGGCTGGACGCGACTATGAGGCGCGGACCGGCACTGTGACGTTCGCCCCGGGCGAGACCGAAGCAACGATCGAGGTTCCGATCCTCGCGGACCACAGGCGGGAGTTCGTGGAGTTCTTTTTGGTCCTGCTGTACGATCCTGTGAACGGGATCGCCGCCGACTCCATCGGGATAGGGATCATCGACGACGCCCGCGGGCCGCGGATAACTTCGTTCTCGCCCGGGAGCGGCGACGTCGGTGATACCGTGACGATCACCGGCGAGAATTTCATGGGCGCGCTGCACGTCACGTTCAACGGCGTTCCGACGCTCTTTCATCTCCACTCGCCGACCCGGATCCGCGCGATCGTTCCGCGAGGGGCGCTTAGCGGGCCCATCAGCGTGACGACGCGTCGCGGGACGGACACGAGCGCGGCGGATTTCACCGTGTTGAGATAGGCCGCTTATACTGAGCGAGGTGGCGCGCCCGGCCCTCCTGCTCACGCTCCTGCTCCTCGCCCCTGCGCACGCCATCGCCCTTGAAGGGCGCGTCGTCGACGACCGCTCCGGCGCGCCGATCGCCAACGCCGAAGTGTCCATCCTCGGGTTAACGGGTGTCGTCCGCACTGACAAAGAGGGACGGTTCGTCTGGACGCCCGATCCGGTCCCGCCCTTCGAGGTGCTCGTAGTGCTGCCCGGCGGACGCGTGCTCAAACCCGTCTTGATCGAATGGGTCGACGGATCGTCGCCGCTCGAGGTGCGCGTGGCGCCGCTTGTCGAGGAATCGGTAACGGTGTCGGGCAGCGCGCCGGGTATCGAGGCGACGCCGGCGAGCGGGACGGCGATGCTGTCGCATCGCGAGCTGGAGCTGCGGCAGCCGACGTCGCTCGTGCAGGCGCTCGAGAACGTGGCCGGCGTGTCGACCCTGTCCGAGGGACAATCGGCGGTACCGGCGCTTCGCGGCATGGCGCGCGGGCGAACGCTCATCCTGATCGACGGCGCACGCGTCACGACGGAACGCCGCGTCGGGCCGAGCGCGACGTTTCTGGATCCATTCGTGCTCGAGGACGTCGAGGTCGCGCGCGGCCCCGGATCCGTGGCGTACGGGTCGGACGCCTTCGGCGGCGTGATCCTCGCGCGGACGCGGCGGGTCGAGCCCGGATCCCCGCTCGGGTTCCGCTTCAGCGGCAGCCTCGGCGGCGGCGTCCCGCAGGGGCGCGCGGGGGTCGAGCTGACCCGCGGTCTCGCGCGCGGTGGCCTCCTCCTGCAGGCGCACTACCGTCAGTTCGACGACTACCGCAGCCCGGAAGGGGACGTCCTCAACGCCGGCGCGCGCGATCAGGGCTTCATCGTCCGCGGCGAGCACGAGCTCGGCACTGGCGTCTTCGCAGCCGGACTGCAGAGTGACTTCGGACGCGACGTCGAGCGCCCACGCAACAACTCCAACATGACACGGTTCTACTATCCGACCGAGGACTCGCACCGCTTCACGACGCAGTACGAGCTGCGCGCGCTCGGCCCGTTCTCGCGCGCCCTCTTCAGCGGCTTTCTTGGCACGAACGCGGTCGTCACCGATCAGGATCGAATTCCGACCGCGAGCGTGACGCGCCGGATAGAGCGCGCCGACGTCTCGGCAAACGATTTTCACGCGCGCGGCTCGGCCGAGCGGCAGGCGGGGCGCGCGAAGTTCGAGATCGGGATGGACGTGAACGGCCGGTTCGATCTGCACGCGCTCGACGTGACGATCGACTACGACGGCACCGGCAACGTGGCGTCAACGCGCGAGAACCTCTCCATCGACTCCGCGCGCCGGCTCGACGCCGCCCCCTTCGCCGAAGGCGAGGTCACGCTGCGCCCGACGCTGCTCGCGAGCGCCGGCCTGCGCGCCGACCGGGTCACAACGGAAAACACGGGTGGTTTTTTCGGCGGTCGCTCGACCGCCAACGGCGCGGTGTCCGGTTTCGCCGGCTTGACTGCCGGTCCATACCGGGGGTGGTCGCTCACCGGCCAGGTCGCACGCGGGTTCCGCGATCCGTCGCTGTCGGATCGCTACTTCCGTGGGCCGTCGGGACGCGGGTTCATCACCGGCAACCCGGACCTCGAGCCGGAGACGAGTCTGCAGTTCGACACGGCCGTCCGGTGCACCGCGCCGCGCGTGCGCGTCGCTTTCTTCGTGTATCACTACCGGATTGACTCGTTGATCGAGCGATACGAGACAACCCCGGACAACTTCTTCTTCCGCAACCGCGACCGGGCGGTCATCAACGGCGTCGAGCTCGAGGTCCAGTCCGAGCTCAGGGCCGAGCTGACCCTGCAGCTCGCGGCCCAGTGGCAGCGTGGCGAAGCTGTGGAGGACGGCGCCCCGCTCGATGACCTCGCGCCGGCGACCATCTCGGCGCAGCTTTACAAAGCGTTCGGCCGCCGCGGATTCGTACAGGTCCGAGGCGCGGCGTACGGCCGCGACGATCGGCCCGGTCCGACCGAGGTCGAGGTCGACGGCTACGGCCTCGTCGACGCGGCCGGCGGGTACCGTGTGACCGACGGCGTCGAGGTACGGCTGAACGTGCGCAATCTTTTCGATCACGCCTATCAGGTCAACTCGGATCCGCGTGCCGTCCTGGCGCCTGGCATTTCCGCGCTGGCAACCGTCGAGGTCCGCCTGCCCCGCCGCCGCTGAGCTAGCGGCGGTACGACCTTCGCAATGCCACCCGCGGAGGAGCACAGCATGCGATCTCTGCAGTTTGTCACCGGTGCGTTTCTTATCTTGGCACTGGGCGCTACCGCGCTCGAAGCTCAACAGAGTCGGCGGATGCGGTTCCGCGGCATGGATGCCAACGGCGACGGCGTCATCACCCGCTCGGAGTGGCGCGGGAATGCGCGCTCGTTCGATGTCCAGGACCGCAACCAGGACGGCGTGCTGTCAGGGACCGAAGTGCGCGTCAACGTCAACGAGCAGCGCGACGTCTATCGCGATCGCAGCGACTGGGACGACCTCGTCGACGTGTTCGACGCGGCCGACCGCAACAACAACGGCGTGATCTCTCGCGACGAGTGGTACGGCGACCGCGGAACGTTCACGCGGCTCGACCGGGATCGCAACGGCGTGCTGCGCCTGAGCGAGTTCCTCGGCACCGTCAATCCAGAGTCGACGGTGTCCCAGAA
>JBOGJB010000183.1:0-7145 GCA_050745085.1 Vicinamibacterales bacterium | reverse complement strand
CCGTCGCCGCAGGCGACGGCGGGGTTCGTGGTCTCGCGAAAGACCTGCCCGGCGCCTCCGGTCGCGATGAGAATGGCGCCGGCGCGCGCGATCGCCGGCGCGCCGTCGTGGCCGAGGAAGCGCACGCCGGTCGCACGATCCGCGTCGCAGATGATCTCGACCGCGAGCGCGTGCGGGACCACCCGAACGGCCGGCTCGCGCGACACGCGCTCCCAGAGCGCGCGTGCGATCTCGCGCCCCGTGGCGTCGCGCGCGTGCAACACGCGCCGCACGCTGTGCGCTCCTTCGCGTGCGAGCGACACCCCGCCCGCGGCGTCGCGGTCGAAGCGCGCGCCCCAGTCGACGAGCTCGCGGACGTAACGCGGCCCGTCCTCGACGAGGACGCGCACGGCGGCCTCGTCGCAGAGCCCGTCGCCGGCGTCGATCGTGTCGCGGGCGTGCAGATCAGAACTGTCATCCGCGCCGACCGCCGCCGCGATCCCGCCCTGCGCGTAGCCGGTGCTGCCTTCGGCGGGCTCGGCCTTGGTGAGCACGACCACGTCACCCGCGCCCGACAGGGCCGCGGCGGCGCGGAGCGCGGCGACGCCGCTGCCGATGATCAGGAAGTCGCCCGCGAGGTCCACTGCTGCTATCCTACTCAGCCGGAATCACCGATGGAAACGACCGCGGTCCGCGCCCCTTCGCGCGCCTACGACGTGCGCATCGGGCGCGGCCTCGCGTCAGGCCTCGATCCGCTCCTCGATTCGGCCGGGGTCGGCGCGCGGCGCTTCGTCGTCTCGAGCGCCACCGTGTGGCGAGTGCACGGCACGCGCATCGGCGGCGGCCTCGCCCCCGAAAACGAGCCGATCCTCATCCCGGACGGCGAGCGGTTCAAGAATCTCCAGACGGTCGGCCGCATCTACGACGCGCTCGTCCGTGCCGAGGCGGACCGCGGCGCCGTCCTCGTCGCCGTCGGCGGCGGGGTCGTCGGCGATACTGCCGGCTTCGCGGCGGCGACTTACCTGCGCGGCATCGCGCTCGTGCACGTCCCCACGACGCTCCTCGCGCAGGTGGACAGCGCGATCGGCGGTAAGGTCGGGGTGAACCACGCGCAGGGGAAGAACCTGATCGGGGCGTTCCACCAGCCCGTGCTCGTCGCCGTCGATCCCTCGCTCGTCGACACGCTGCCACGCCGCGAGTTCCGGGCAGGGCTGTACGAGGTCGTGAAGTACGGGATGATCGCCGACCGCTCCCTTTTCGAGCGCGTCTCGCGGGGCCTGACCGCGCTCTTTGCGCGTGACGCCGTCGCGCTCGAGCCGGTCATCGCCGCCTGCTGCCGCATCAAGGCCGCCGTCGTCGAGGCGGACGAGCGCGAGGACGGCCCGCGCCGCATCCTGAACTTCGGACACACCGCAGGGCACGCGCTGGAGGCCGTGACGAGGTACCGACGGTTCCGGCACGGCGAAGCGGTCGCCTACGGCATGCTCGCGGCGGCGGAGCTGACCGTAGCACGCGGCGCCATGCCGGCCGAGGACCGCGACGCGCTCGCGCGCCTCATCGTCCAGATGGGCCCGCTGCCGCCGGTCGGCGACCTCTCCGCTGCGCACGTGGTCGAGGCGATGCGGCGCGATAAGAAAGTACTAAACGGACGACTGAGATTCGTGATCACGCCGCGCATCGGCGAAGCCGCGGTGATTGACGATGTGGACGAGAAGGAACTGACGCGTGCGCTGAAGAAGCTTGGGCTTCGCTAGCCTCAAAACCTCCAGGCCAGCCCGAATGTCACGAGGCGGCCGATGTCAGCCACGCAGCACAGAGTCCCCTGGTCGAACGCGTCGGTCAGCGTGAGGCTGGCGACCAGATCGGATCCGCGAATCGACATCGACCGGCTCACGCGCGCGTCGACACGGCGATACGCCGTCGAACGCCGGCTGTTGCGCACGCCGATCGTCCCCTCGGCTGTCACGGGCGTCGTCGGTCTTCCGGAGTGATGGCTGCCCGCGAGCACGAGATCCCATTGACGAGTCGGCCTCCATTCGACGCCGACATTCAGCGTCTGTCTCCGATCCCACTGTCGCGGAACCCAGCCACCATCGATCTCGTCCTCGGCGCGGGCGAGGCTGTAGGCAGCCCACCAACCGGTGGTCCGCACGACCCGGCGTCGAACCACCAGCTCGAGACCGTCGGCTCGGGCCGTCTCGGGAACAACCATGATGCGATCGCCGTTCGCCTCAGGAAAGAAGCTGAAAGGGTCGAGGACGTTCTCGAATCTCGGGTTGAGCGCGCTCATGCGCTTCTGGTACCCGTTGAGCCGGAGCACGACGCCGCCGTCGAAGGCGTGCTGATAGGAGACGAGCCGATGCTCCGCCCGCTCGGCTGGGAAGAAGCTGTCAACGCCGTCCTCGACCTGTAGTTCGTGGATCTTCTGAGGCTGATAGAAATACCCCCAGCCCAGTCTCAGGGTCGCTCGACTTCCGACGGCATAGACCGCGTTCACGCGCGGGCTCAGCGAACCGTTACGATCGGGAGTGTAGGTTTGACGGTCCCAGCGCAGCCCGACTTCGACGTTCAGTTCGGGCGAGATACGCAGTCGATCGGCGACGTACACGCCGACATCGGCGCCCGCAGGGGCGCTTGCGATCGCTATGGGATTCGAGTCGGTGGGGATCGAGGTGTAGTTGTACCGCGCCCGCAGTTGTTTGAAGTCGAGGCCCCACTTGAAGAGATGACTTCCGGATTGCCGCAACCAGTCTTGCTTCACACCGAGGACTTGAGTGACCCGAGCGTCCCGCACCTCGGCCACGCGTGAACTCGATCCGTACCGATCGCTCGTCAGCAGCCCTGCAGAGAGAACCGTCTGGGAGAAGAGCCGCGGGGAGAAGGCGCGCTTCACCGTGATCCACGCGTAGCGCTGGTTGTGCCGGGACTTCAGCGTTCCGGGCTCCTGAACCGTTGCGAGTACTTCGTCGTTGTCGCCTCCCTCCACTTCATCGTCGCCACCCAGAACATGAAGCGAGAGCGTCGTCCTGTCGCCCGGACGGTGGTCCACCTTGACGAAGAAGTCTGAGAAAGGCGGGCGGTAAGCGGGATCTGCGCCAAGCGCGGCGAGAAGCCGCGACGGATCGCCATGCCGCGCTGAGACGAGCCAACGAAGGCGCTGGCCGAGAACGCCCCGAGCTGCCATTCGTGTGTCGCCGGAACTCACGGCCGCTCCGGCCTCGAGGTGATCGGAGGGAACGACAGTGTCCATCTCGACCACCGCGCTCATGTGGCCGCCGTACTCTGCGGGGAACCCGCCGCTGAGGAGCCCGACTTCGCCGATGTTCTGCGAGTCGATGATGCTGATCGGCCCACCGCGGTCCTTGAGGTGGTACGGCTCGTAGAGCTCGAGCCCATCGAGGATGATCTTCGTCTCTCGGCCGGCACCACCACGAACGTTCAGCCCCCCGGACCCGTCGGTCGCCGCCACACCGGCAGAACGCGCCACGGGCAGCAGCGGATCGCCGCTGAACTCCGGCGAGGTGTGCAGCTGGTCTCTTTCAATGGACTCCCAGACGGCCGGCAGATCTCGCCGAGCGAAAGAATCGCCGGCCCGGACGTCGACGTGCTCCCGGTAGACCGGCGGGGCGTCGGGTTTCAGAGGTGCATTGGGCGCCTTCTTCTCGATCGCGCCGCCTGACGGCGCCTTCGGGGTTGCGGGCGCTTGGACGACCAGCAGGGCGCCCGATGGACCTGGCGTCGATCGGAGGCCGTGAGGCGCGAGCAGCTCGTCGAGGATCTCCGGCGACCGGCGTGCCCGCGGCTCCTCCGACACGATCATGTCCGGTCGGACCAGCTCGCTGCTGAAGATGATCTTCAGCCCACGCCGCTGCAACTTCGAGAGCGCCGAGGCCAACGAGCGTCCCTTGAAGCGATCGGGATTCTGTTCGGCCGCCGACATCGACACGCCGCCAGCGACCGACACCCCGATCCATGCGAGAACCACGAACCGCGCGATCCGCCGGCCGGCGGCGGCCCAGCGCATGCTCATTTCTCCGGAGGCTCGCTCGAGGACTGAATGAGCAAAACCTCGGCGTCGATCCGATGGGACATCCGACACGTCAGCAGCACCGACTCCAGCGCCTGGTCGAGGGTCATGCCGTCAATCGACCCGTTGAGCATGATCCCGGGCACGGACGAGGCGATTTCGGGGGTGGCGAACCGCAGCCGCAGGCCGCGCTCGCGCGCGATCCACTCGAGGAACTCCTGCACCGAGCGCCCTTCGAGCTGCAGCATTGGAGTGATTCCGCCGATCCAGTCGAGTCCAGCGCCGTAGGCGGCCCAGTCGCGGCTGACCATCCGCCCATTCTCGCCCAGCTCCAGCTCGCGACCCGCTCTAACCTCGACGGAAGTACCGGCGCCCTCGAGGGCGACCTTGCCCTCACGCACGCGGACCCGAAGGGACGTCGTCAGCCAACGAACCTCGAACTGCGTGCCGACATCCCGGATGCTGCCGAGCGGCGTGCGGATCTCGACGAACCCGGCCGCGGCACCAGATGGACGCCCCGAGTCGACGTAGACCGCCCCGTGCGTGAGCGCGATGACGCGGTCGGAGAGCACGCTCACGCGCGTCCCCGCGTCGAGACGGACGGAATGTCCGGTGGCCAGGCGCAACGCAAGGCGGCCGCTTTCCGCGGTGGCCAGCTCCGAGCCGACTTTGACTTCGTCACCGGGCTGAAGCGGTAACGGCGCGGCGACCGAGGTCGCCTGCGACCAGGCGGACTCCTGGACCATCTCGACACGCGCCGCGTTGCTCGGGCCAGGCAGCGACGCCGGCAGACCGGTACGCTGCCAGAGAGCGAGGCCGGCCGCGACCCCGAATGCCGCAGCCAGCGCGGCCATCCACCAGCCTCGTCGGCGCCGGGTGTGCTGGCGGATCTCGGACCGCCAATGCTCCCTGGCCGCCGCCGCGACCCGGGCGGCGCGATCACCCGGTACGGCCGGCCGCCGGCCGGTTGCACGCAGGAGGGCTTCGATCCGATCGAGCGATTCTTCAGGCAAAGCTTCGCCCCATCAGCGTAGAAAAACCGTCGCGGAACGCCGTGCGCGCGCGTGTCAAGAGAGACTCGGCGGCTTTGGGCGACAAGCCCAACCGCGCGGCGATCTCCTTGACCGAAAAGCCGTCGACGTACTTCCACTCCAGAGCTTCGGCGTAGCGTTGGGGCAGTCCATCGAGCGCCACGTGCACCAGCCGCCCGAGCTCCCTACGCTGGAGGGCGTCTTCCGGCCCATCGCCCGCCAGCACCCACAACGACTCCAGCGCCGCCAGCACCTCCGGGTTCTGCTCGACGAGCTCCACCGTGATGGGCTGTCTGTGGGTGCGTTTGTAGTAGGCCGAAATCTCGTACCGGCAGAAGGCGCAGAGCCACGTGAAAAGCGTGGCCTCGCCCCGGTACGTGCGAAGCTTGGAGATCGCAGCGAAAAGCGTCGCCTGCACCACCTCCTCGGCGGCATCGGCGTCGTGGTGCATCCTCGCCATGGCAAACCGGTACAGACCAGGGAAGTGCCCGTCGAAGAACTCGTCGAATGCCCGCTCGTCTCCGGCGAGCATTCGCCGCGCGAGATCCCCATCTGGCCGCGGCACGGCTTTGACTCTACCCCCTCTACTATCCCACCGTTAGAGGGCGTTCGAGAGCCGAATCCTTCGGTTCTCCGGGGCCAGCTGCGATGGCGGTGGAAGAAGGAGACCGCCTCCCGCCCGGACCAGAGGTCGGTGTGGTGTTTGCGTTCGGTTGACGAGGTGGCGTGGATGAATGGCGGCGGGGTCACCGCAGCCAGCCGGGCGGCACTCCGGCTACGCGGGCCTCTTCCTCGATCTCGACGATCTGCTTCTTCAGCTTGTCGACATCCCCGCGCACGCGCTCCATTTCGGCGAGCGCCCGCTGACGATCGGTCCCGATTCCGGCGCGCTGCACCGGATCGTCGCGGTTGACCAAGTCGGTCGAGAGGGCGTTGACCCGGCTTTGAAGCGCCTCGAGGAACAGCTGGTTGCGTTGCAGGTCGGCGCGTGCGGCGTTGATGCGATTGCGCCACCAGGCCTCGTCGCGGACCTCGCCCTGCTGCGGAGGTTTCGGCGCCGGCGGCTGACCGGCGTCCTTTGTGTCGGCCCGCGTTGACGGCTGTGCCGCGGGAGCCGGACCGCCGGGACCCAGGTCGCTGTTCCTGTAAACCTTCTTGTCGGGCTTCTCAGGCGCCTTGGAGGTTGTTTTCTGGCCGTCCTGTCCCTGACGGGCGAGGTCGGCCAGTGACTGGCCTGCGACGGGCGGCACCAGCAGCGCCATGGCGGCCCCCGCAGCGACGAGGGCGCGCAGCTTCCTACGGACGCTTTGGGTCATGCCCGCCCATCCGCGCAATGCGCGCGCGCACCTGTTCCGCGTCCGGAGCGCCCGGCACGAGATCCACGTACCGACCATAAGCGGCGGCCGCCTCGGATGGCTGCTGCAGTTTTTCCAGACTGATGCCGAGCGCCAAATGGAACGACGCGTCATTCGGCTCGAGCGCGATTGCGCGGCGGTAGGCTTCAACGGCCGCCGCTTCATTGCCCTGCTTGTGATGCGCCAAGCCCAGGTTGAACTCGGTGACGAAATCGTTGGGGAACAGGCGCTGCGCGACCTCGTACTCCGCAACCGCCTCATTCCACCGGTCGAGAAGCCCATAGGCGCGCGCCAGGTTGAAATGGTACGCCCACCGGTTCGGGGTCAGTTGGATAGCCCGCTGGAACAGCGGTATGGCCTCGTCGATCCGGTTGAGTCGAACCAGAACCTGGCCCAGGTTGCTGAGCGTTTCCGCGTCATCCGGGTTGCGGGCGAGGGCGGCACGATAGACCGCGACCGCCTCCGCATAGTCGCCAGCCGAGTACGCAACCCCGCCGGCGCGCCGGTCGTCAAGGAACGCGACCTTCGTGCCGCCAATCGTCGTCCCCGGAGTCTCACGTGGCGGCGCCGACGGGACCTTCGCCGCCGGCGCGAGCGCCGGCACAGCAGCCGCGGCCACTGGCGCGGTCTCTTCGGTACGCATCCACAGTACAAATACCCCGACCGCCGTTGCCGCGACGAGCCCGGCTGCGGTCACTTTCATCCATCGCTCATCGCGCGGGGCCGGCTCAGGATCGAGCCCCGCTATCGAAG
>JBOGJB010000182.1:0-4309 GCA_050745085.1 Vicinamibacterales bacterium | reverse complement strand
CCGAGCCGCTCGGGATGGCCGGCCAGGATGCTCATGATCGCGAGCGCGGCGAGCGCGGCCGCGGCCGCGACGGACCCGCCCAGCTTCACCGCGCCGTAGAGCCGCGCGTCCACCGCCTCCATACCGGGATCGAACAGGAGCACGAACGATCCGAACAGGAGGAGCACGGCGACGAGATCGAGAATGCGCTCGACGAAGATGGTTGCGAGCACCGACGTAAAGCTGAGGCCCTCGCGGCGCGCGAGCAGGAACGGGCGCACCGCCTCGCCCGGCCGCGCCGGCAGCAGCGCGCTGAGCGCGAAGCCGATCACGGTTGCGCGCAAGGCGGTCGCAAAGCGCGCCGGCCCGATCGGCCGGAGCAGGAACTGCCACCGGATGGTGCGCAACACGTACACGACCGCCAGGACCAGGACCGAACCGGCGATCAAACCGGGATCGGCGCGCCGCAGCTCGACCCACACCGAAGCCAGATTGGCGTTGCGCAGGAAGAAGGCCAGGAGCGCGACGGTCGCGGCGAGGATGAGACCGGTGCGAAGTGTGGTGCGCATGAGGATTCGGTAATATAAAGATACCTTCAAACCGATGGGAAAGCGCGAGTTACTCCTTATCGTCGCATTCATCTTCCTGGGGGCCGTCGTTTATCAGGTCGCTGCGCCGGCCGGGCCGGCGCGCGAGGGCGGCTTCTCGTTCTCGCGCATGCTCGACCATCTGCGCCGAGAGGTGCGCGAGAACAATACCGAAGTGGAGCACGCCAGCCAGAAGGTCATCACTCTCGATCGGACCGTGACCGAGCTGCGCATCGGGGCCGTCGCCGCAATCAAGGTCATCGGCGAGGCGCGCGACGACCTTGCCGCTGGCCTGCGCGTGACTTCAACCGGCGTGGACGCCGCGGAGGCGCGCGACCTGGCCCAGCGCTCCGTCCTCAAAGTGGACCAGACCGGCGGCGTCATCGCCGTGACCGTGGACTACCCCATCGAGGGCCGTCAGCGCGGGGAGCTCACGCTGAGAATCCCGAAGCGGCTCACGGTCCGCCTCCGCGAAACGCGCGGCTCCGCCGAGCTGCAGGACGTCGGCGGGCTGTTCCTCGACGACGCGCGCGGGGAAATCGTCATCGGCACGCTCGCCGGCGAGCTGCGCGGCACGTTCCAGGGCGGCCGTCTCCGCGCCGACGCGATCGACGTCATCAAGCTCACGTCCCGCCGCGGGGAGATCGAGATCGACCGCATCGCGGGGGACGCGACGTTCGACATCTCCGGCGGCACGCTGCGCGTCAACAGGATCGGCGGCAGGCTCGAGCTGACCGCCAACCGCGCAGAGGTCGAAATCGACGAGGTCGGAGGCGAGGTGCGGGCGAACGCGGCCGAGGGCCGCGTGCAGCTCGGCGGCCTGAAGCACGAGACGCGCATCGACGCGCGCGGCACGGAGGTGTCGATCGAGCTGGCCGCGGCGTTGTCGCTCACCGCGATCACAAACGAGGAGACGCTCGCCGTGCGGCTGCCGGAAAAAGCGGGCGTGATGATCAACGCGACGGCGGCGCACGGCGAGATCCGTATCCCGGAGACGCTCGTCGACGCCGTGCGGGTCGAGAAGAGCGCCGACGAGCAGCGCGCGCGCGGCGCCGTGCGCGGCGGCGGTCCCGAGCTGTCGCTTCGCGTCACGCGCGGCGACATCGTGATTCGCTGACGCGCCAATCGGCGTTCATCTGCGTTCGTCTGCGGCTTGACTCTCACGGATCTATCGCCTAAGCTTGTCGCCTTCCGAACGAGGATCCGTTGCTATCGTCCGCGCCCATTCTTGAAACCGCTCTCTCCGGCCTCACGCTGCAGCGCCGCGGGAAAGTTCGCGACGTCTACGACCTCGACGATCATCTCCTGATCGTCGCGACCGACCGCATCTCCGCGTTCGACCACGTGCTCGGCTCCGGCATTCCGGACAAGGGACGCGTGCTGACGCAGCTCTCGGCGTTCTGGTTCCACCAGCTTGGTGATGTGACCGAACATCATCTCGAGTCGGTCGATCCAGCGGACTTTCCGGCGGCGGCGCGCGCGCACACCGAGGTGCTCGCCGGGCGGTCGATGCTCGTGAAGAAGACGCACCCGGTGCCGATCGAGTGCGTCGCGCGCGGCTATCTCTCAGGATCCGGCTGGAAGGAGTATCAGCAGACCGGCGAGGTCTGCGGGATCAAGCTGCCGGCGAGCCTGACGGAGTCGGACCGGCTGCCACAGCCGCTCTTCACGCCGGCAACCAAGGCCAAGACGGGCCACGACGTCAACATCAGCGAAGAGGAAGCCGGCCACATCGTCGGCCGGGACCTCGTCGCGCGTCTGAAGGCGCTGACGCTCGAGCTCTACCGGCGCGGGGCGGCGCACGCCGCCTCCCGCGGCATCATTGTCGCCGACACCAAGTTCGAATTCGGCCTCCTTGACGGCGCCCCCGATCGCCCCGTGCTCATCGACGAGGTGCCCACGCCCGACTCCTCCCGGTTCTGGCCGCAGGAGGAGTACGCCCCCGGTCGCGGCCAGCCGAGCTTCGACAAACAATACGTCCGGGACTACCTGGAAGGCATTCGCTGGAACAAGCAGCCGCCGGTGCCTTCGCTGCCCGACGACGTCGTACAGCGGACCCGGGAGAAGTATCTGGAAGCGTACCGCCTGCTCACCGGGCGGACGCTCTAACGCGGACCGGCGGAGGCGCCTTGCGAGAGCAGCTCGAGAAGCTGGTCCAGGAAATGATCGACCGTGGCATCCTGTACGAGGATGCGAAGCGTGAGTTCGAGCGCGTCTTCATCCAAAGAGCCCTTGCCCGCTCGGGCGGCAGCCTTCTCAAGGCCGCCAAAATCCTCGGTCTCCACCGCAACACGATGACCCGGAAGATCACCGAGTACAAGATCAAACGTCGGGGAGTCGCCTGATCTCTTCGCTGTCAGTTCTTAGTGCTTAGTTCTTCGTGCTTGGCCGACTTCGCTCGCCACTCCCTCGACGACCGTGGTCGCGCATCCTCGCTCGTCGCCATTCTCGGTATGCCTCGAGCAGAGACTTCCGGGCTGGTCAGGGCAGTCCGTGACCCCTCGGAGCGAAGACGGTCGCGAGCGAAGTCAGACTAAGCACGAAGAACTAAGCACCAGGAACTCCCCGCGGGGGGGCCTTGACACCGTCCTGAGGCCCCAATATATTTAGCAGTCGGTCGTTGCGACTGCTAACCGGCAGGGACGACCAAGTTGCTTGAGCCGAGGGGCGTTTCGCCCCAACCCATTTACCGTTCAGGAGATAAGCGTTATGCCAGCGACAGCCACGAAGACGAAGGTGAGACCGCTCCACGACCGGATCATCGTGCAGCGGCTCGAGGAAACCGAGCAGAAGGTCGGCGGGATCATCATCCCTGACACGGCGAAGGAAAAGCCGCAGCAGGGCAAGGTGGTCGCGGTCGGCAAGGGGAAGGTCGAGAAGGACGGGAGGGTGACACCGCTTGACGTCAAAGCGGGCGACCTCATCCTCTTCGGCAAGTACTCCGGCCAGGAGATCAAGCTGGACGGCGAGGAGTTCCTCATCATGCGCGAAGAGGAAGTACTCGGCGTCATCGAAGCGTAGAGTCCGCCTTTAGGCGGACCGACTGATGACAGGTGTCACACAGATCGACAGGTAGTCCGGCTAAAGCCGGACACTACAGGAGTTCAGAGAATTATGGCCAAGCAAATCGTTTACGGAGAGGACTCGCGCCAGGCGATCCTGCGCGGCGTGAACGCCCTCGCCGACGCGGTCAAGGTGACGCTGGGCCCCAAGGGGCGCAACGTCGTCCTCGACAAGAAGTTCGGATCACCGACCATCACCAAGGACGGCGTCACGGTCGCCAAGGAGATCGAGCTCAAGGACTCGCTGGAGAACATGGGCGCGCAGATGGTCCGTGAGGTCGCCAGCAAGACGAGCGACATCGCGGGCGACGGCACGACCACCGCGACCGTGCTCGCGCAGGCGATCTTCCGCGAGGGCGCGAAGAACGTCGCCGCCGGCGCGAACCCGATGGAGGTCAAGCGCGGGATCGAGAAGGCGGTCGAGGTCATCGTCGCGGAGCTGAAGAAGCAGAGCAAGCCGATCAGCGGCAAGGCGATCGCGCAGGTCGGCACGATCTCGGCGAACAGCGACGAGACGATCGGCAAGATTATCGCAGAGGCGATGGACAAGGTCGGCAAGGACGGCGTCATCACCGTCGAGGAAGCGCAGACGATCGACACGTCGCTCGAGATCGTCGAAGGGATGCAGTTCGACCGCGGATATCTCTCGCCGTATTTCGTGACGGATCCGGAGCGGATGGA
>JBOGJB010000181.1:0-8087 GCA_050745085.1 Vicinamibacterales bacterium | reverse complement strand
GGGTAGCCCTTAATCTGGACGTCGCCTTCCTGCAGGATGTTGAAGAGGCCGACCTGGATCTTGGCCGCCAGGTCGGGGAGCTCGTTGATGGCGAAGATGCCGCGGTTCGCGCGCGGGAGCAGCCCGTAGTGCATCGTCAGCGCGTTCGACAGGTTCAGCCCGGCCTTGGCCGCCTTGATCGGATCGATGTCGCCCACCATGTCGGCGATCGTCACGTCGGGCGTCGCGAGCTTCTCGACGTAGCGCGCGTCGCGCGGCAGCCACGCGATCGGCAGCGCGTCCCCTTCAGCCCGTACGCGCGCGCGGCACGCGCCGCAGATCGGCGCGAGCGGATCGTCGTGGATCTCGCAGCCCGGCACGACGGGGACTTCGGCATCCAGCAGCTCGGCGAGCGAGCGGAGCAGCCGGCTCTTCGCCTGGCCGCGCAGTCCGAGCAGGATGAAGTTGTGACGCGACAGGATCGCGTTGGCGATCTGCGGAATCACGGATTCGTCGTACCCGACGATGCCCGGAAAGAGCGTCTCGCCGGTGCGCAGTTTTCGAATCAGGTTGTCGCGGACCTCGTCCTTGACGGGGCGGCGCGGCACGCGCCGCGCCTCGATCGCCCTGCGCAGGTCTCCGAGTGTGGATGGCGCGGCCATAGGACGATTCTAACCGGTTTTCACAACCCTCGAATTCAGCCAGCAAGCGTACGCCCGGTGCCGCGGCGTGGCGACTGCCGCCTCCCGTACGGCTTCGCGCCGGGAACGCGCACGTCGCTGGCAGACCCGAGCGACGCCGATCCCCACGCGTCGCCTGCAAGTAGTATTGAAGGATGCACCGCGCGCTCGGCGGCCCGCGCCCCCTCGTACTGGCCCACCGCGGCGGCTGCACTCTGGGCCCCGAGAACACCCTGACCGCCTTCGAGCGCGGGTTTGCGGCCGGCGCCGACGGCTTCGAGATCGACGTGCGCCTGTCGCGGGACGGCGAGATCGTCGTCATTCACGACGAGACAGTCGATCGCACGACGAACGCGCGCGGACCGGTGGCCTCGATGACCGCCGGCGAGCTCGCCTCCGTCGACGCCGCCTACTGGTTTCGTCCCGAAGATGGCTACCCGCTGCGCGGGCGCGGCATCGGCATCCCGCGGCTGGCCGACGCGCTCGCCGGTTTTCCCGACGCCGTGTTCATCGTCGAGCTGAAGCAGGATGACACGGAGTCGGCGCGCCGCGCGGTTGACGTCGTGCGCGCCGCCCAGGCGCTCGACCGTGTCATGATCGGATCCTTCCACCGACGCGCGCTCGGCCTAGTCCGCCGGCTCGAGCCGGGAGTACCGACCGGGGCCGCGACGAGCGAGACGCGCCTGGCCATGTACCTGTCGCGCCTGCGCCTCCCGATCCTGAGGCCGCGGTATCGCGCGTTCCAGGTCCCCGAGGCGTACGGCCCCACGCGTGTCGTCACGCCCGAGTTCGTCCGCATGGCGCACGCCGCCGGCGTCCCGGTGCAGGTCTGGACGGTGGACGACGAGCAGGACATGCGACGGCTGCTGTCGTGGGGCGTCGACGGGCTCATCACCGATCGGCCCGGCCTTGCGGCGCGCGTCGTACGGGATGGGTCCCGGGGTTCCAGTGGTTCCAGTGGTGCTGGCGCCCACGCTTGCTGACGTGTACGCCGCGCGCAAGCGGATCGCGCCGGTCCTCCGGCCGACGCCGCTCCTCGCTCATCCGCTGCTCGCCGGCGCGCTCGGCTGCGACGTCCGCGTCAAGCACGAGAACCACAACCCCACCGGCGCATTCAAGGTCCGCGGCGGCCTCAACCTCGTCGGCTCGCTGCCCGAGGCGGAGCGGCGCTCCGGCGTGATCACCGCGAGCACCGGCAACCACGGCCAGTCGATCGCGTTTGCCTGCCAGCGCGAGCAGGTCCGATGCACGGTCTACGTCCCGCGCGGGAACAACCCGGAGAAGAACACCGCGATGCGCGCCTTCGGCGCCCAGGTCGTCGAGCACGGTCGCGACTTCGACGAGGCGCGCGAGGAAGTTGAGCGCATCGCCGCCGCGGAAGGGCGGCGCTACGTACACTCGGCGAACGAGCCGCTGCTCATCGCCGGCGTCGGCACCTACGCGCTGGAGATCTTCGAGGAGCTGCCGCGGGCCGACGTCGTCTTCGTGCCGGTCGGAGGCGGCAGCGGCGCGGCGGGGCTGACCGTCGTGCGCGACGCGCTCGGCCTCGCGACGAAGATTGTCGGCGTGCAGGCGGAGCGCGCCGACGCGTTCGCCCGTTCGTGGCGCGGCGCCGAGCGGGTCGTCGGCGCGAGCGCCGGGACCTTCGCGGAGGGGATGGCAACGCGCGTCACCTTCGATTTGACGTTCGGCATCCTCGAGCGGGGCCTGGACGATGTGGTCACGCTGACCGAGGAGGAGCTGGCCGACGGCGTCAGGCTGGCGCTGTCGGCCACGCACAATCTCGCGGAAGGGGCCGGCGCGGCACCCCTCGCGGCGGCCCGGAAACTCGCGGGCGGGCTTCGCGGAAAGACCATCATCTGCGTGATGAGCGGCGGTAACATGGACACCGCCACGCTGAGCCGGATCCTCGCGGGGAGATAACGGACGAAACGGAGGACACGGAAAGAGATCGCCACGGAGACACGGAGAAAACGGAGATTGGCCTGGAAAGGAGAGCGTGATGAACACCAGAACGCTGGCGACCGTGTTCGGTCTCGTGTTCCTGCTCGTAGGGATCATCGGGTTCTTCCCGTCGCCGCCCCCTCCGGACGCGCCGCCGCTGACGCTCGCGCATGGCCATGGCCTCGCGCTCGGGATGTTCCCGGTCAACACGCTCCACAATCTGGTCCACCTCGGCTTCGGTCTCCTCGGTTTGTTGGCGGCGCGCGGCGCGTTGATGTCGGCCAAGGGTTACTTCCAGTTTCTCGCGGTCGCGTACGGGTTGCTCACGGTCCTCGGTCTGCTCCCTGCGACGTACACGACCTTCGGCCTCATTCCCATCTGGGGCAACGACGTGTGGCTCCACGGGCTGATCGCGGTCGTCGCCGGGATCATCGGATTCACGGGCGCGGCGGAGACGGTCACCGCGAGAATGTAGCCGGACGTTCGTAACAGCGCGCCGACCTTCGACCCTTCGACAGACTCAGGGTCGCCCTGAGCATTGCCGAAGGGCGAGCACGCAAAAACGTCGTAGGCGATGGGGGTGGGGCCCCATCGCACAGGAAGGGACGATGACGGGCCTTTTCATCTTTACTGCGGCGGTGGCGCTTGCACAGCCGGCGCCGAACCAGCACGCGACGGAGATCGCGAAGCTCGAAGCGCGCGTGACATCGGGCGAGGCGCAATGCCCCGACTACCAGCAGCTCGCGCGCTTCTATCGCGATCGTGGAGATTTTGATCTCGGCCTGACGACGGTTCGCACGTGCACCACGCTGGCGCCGGATGACCCGCGCGCGTACGTCGCGGTCGCGGACTACTTGAACGAGGAGGCGAACGCGCTCCGCGCGCGAGCGCTGAAACTCGAATGGGGCGCCGGGGTTCCGGCGGGCTCCTCGCCGCTTGACTGCCGATCGGCCCGGGCGAGCCTGCCGGTTGGCCCGTCTCCCGTGCGCGTCGGCGGAAACGTCAGGCCGCCGACGAGAATCAAGCATGTGAACCCGATCTTTCCGGACGTTGCCCGCCAGGCGCGCGTGCAGGGTGTCGTCATTCTGGAGGTGACGGTCGGCACCTACGGCGAGGTCACCGGCGCCTGCGTGCTGCGATCGATTCCCACGCTGGATCAGGCGGCGGTCGACGCGGTGCGGCAGTGGGAGTTCGAGCCGACGCTGCTGAACGGGCAGCCGGTGCCGGTCATCATGACGGTCACGGTGAACTTCAGCCTGATGTAAATCGGGCCTCGTGCCTCGGGCCTCGTGCCTCGGGCGGTGCCTCGGACATCGGGCCTCGTGAGGTGCCTCGGACCCGGGCGGTGCCCCGGACGTTTAGGCCTCGTCACGCGGCTGGTCCCAGGAGTTAACGACCGTTCGTCGGGCGTCGTCTTAGTCTCCGGGGGCCCGCCTTCGCGCTTCGCGCTACGGCGAGGCAAGCATATGCAGCAGACGAGACGCGCCTTTCTTGGAACGTTGCCGGCGCTCGCGGTCGCGTGGCCGGAGGTGTCCTCAGTTGCGGCCAGGGGCTTCGGCCGCTGGCGGATGACCGTCGCGCCGCCGGGCGAGCCCGGCCAGCCGCTCGTTGTAACTGGGACGATCGTCGGGACCGACGGCCGGACGCCGCTCGCGAACATGCGGCTCAGCGTCTACCACACCGACGCGGACGGGTACTACACGCGGCCCGTCAGCAATCCGCGCAACGCGCGGCTGCGCGGTTCGCTCGTCACCGATGCGAGCGGCCGCTACGAGATCCGCACGATCTGGCCGGGACACTACCCGGGGACGCGCAACCCGCGCCACATTCACGTCCACCTCGCCGGTCCGACCGCGCCCGAACACTGGATCGACAGCTTTCTCTTCGACGGTGATCCATTTCACGGAGCCGACGACCTCGGCCGGAGCCGGGAGCTCGGCTCCCGCTTCGCCTTCGTGATGCCGATGACGCGCGGCGGCGACGGCGTCATCCGCTGTGCGCGGGACATTCGTCTCGATCTCGCCACCGCGGATCGCAACAGGCTCGTCGACGGGTGGTACAGGAACGGGGAAGAGCCTTAAAGAATGCCGAATGCCGAATGCCCAATGCCCAACGGGACTTCGCTCGCAACAGACCGTGAACCGTCTCGAGCGCAGAGACGCATTAGGCATTAGGCATTCGGCATTTAACGTGGGGTCTGTCCAAGGAGCCACTCCGGACGATACAATGAGTGGTTCTTATGAAACAGATTGCCCCGAAAGACGCCGCCGAGCTCGAGCGGGTCGAGACCCGCGAGTGGCTCGATTCCCTCGATTACGTTCTCCAGCACGCCGATCGTGACCGCATCGTCCGGCTCCTCGACGCGTTGCGCCACCGCGCGCGCCAGTCCGGCGTGCGGGTGCCGTTCTCCGCCGTCACGCCGTATCTCAACACCATCCCCGCCGACGAGCAGCAGCCGCTGCCGGGCAGCCAGGAGATCGAGCGCCGCATCAAGAGCCTCATCCGCTGGAACGCGCTGTCGATGGTCGTACGCGCGAACCGGATCTCGGAAGGCATCGGCGGGCACATCTCGACCTACGCGTCCGCCGCGACGCTGTATGAAGTCGGCTTCAATCATTTCTTCCGGGGCAAGAGCAAGGACAGCGATGGCGATTTGATCTACTTCCAGGGGCACGCGTCGCCTGGCATCTACGCGCGCGCGTATCTCGAAGGGCGCATCTCGGTCGAGAAGCTCGAGAACTTCCGCCGCGAGCTGAGGCCGGGCGGCGGCCTGTCGTCGTACCCGCATCCGTGGCTGATGCCGGACTTCTGGGAGTTCCCGACCGTCTCGATGGGGCTCGGCCCGATCATGGCGATCTACCAGGCGCGCTTCCAGCGCTACCTCGAGGACCGCGGACTGAAGAAGCCGTCCGACACGAAGGTGTGGGCGTTCCTCGGCGACGGCGAGACCGACGAGCCGGAAGCACTCGGCGCGATCACGCTCGCGCCGCGCGAGAAGCTCGACAACCTGATCTTCGTCATCAACTGCAACCTGCAGCGGCTCGACGGTCCCGTCCGGGGCAACGGCCAGATCATCCAGGAGCTCGAGGCGGCGTTCCGCGGCGCGGGCTGGAACGTCATCAAAGCGATCTGGGGCAGCGACTGGGATCCGCTCCTCGCGAAGGACAAGGACGGTCTGCTCGTCAGACGCATGGGGGAGATCGTCGACGGCCAGTATCAGAAGTACGCCGTCGAGTCCGGCGCGTACGTCCGCCAGCACTTCTGGGGGGGTGATCCGCGGCTGCTCGACATGGTCAAGCACCTCTCGGACGATCAGCTGACGAAGCTCCGGCTCGGCGGGCACGATCCGGTCAAGGTTTACAACGCGTACAAGGCGGCGGTCGAGCACAAGGGCGCACCGACGGTCATTCTCGCGCGCACGATCAAGGGCTACGGTCTCGGCGAGGCGGGTGAGGGGAAAAACATCACGCACCAGCAGAAGAAGCTGAATGAGGAGGACCTCAAGACGTTCCGTTCGCGCTTCGGCATCCCGATCTCGGACGAGAAGGTCGCCGAGGCGCCGTTCTATCGCCCGCCCGACGATGCGCCGGAGATGCAGTACCTGCGCGAGCGCCGGAAGGCGCTCGGCGGATCGGTCCCGTCGCGTCTGGTCCGCGTCGAGCCGGTCAAGACGCCGCTCGAGCCGATCTTCGAGGAGTTCTACAAGGGCACCGAAGGACGCAAGGCCTCGACAACGATGGTGTTCGTGCGGATGCTGTCGAAGCTCATGCGCGACAAGGAAATCGGCGACCTGATCGTCCCGATCGTTCCGGACGAGGCGCGCACGTTCGGCATGGAGTCGCTCTTCCGGGCGGTCGGCATCTACTCGCACGCGGGACAGATGTACGAGCCGGTCGACATGGACACTCTCTTGTACTACAAGGAGGCGAAGGACGGGCAGATCCTCGAGGAAGGGATCACCGAGGCGGGATCGATGTCGTCGTTCATCGCGGCGGGCACCGCCTATGCGACCTACGGCATCAACACGATCCCGTTCTTCATCTTCTATTCGATGTTCGGCTTCCAGCGCATCGGCGACTTGATCTGGGCGGCCGCCGATCAGCGGGCGCGCGGCTTCCTGCTCGGCGGAACCGCGGGCCGGACGACGCTGGCGGGGGAGGGGCTGCAGCACCAGGACGGGCAGAGCCACGTGCTCGCGTGGCCGGTGCCGAACTGCCTCTCGTACGATCCGGCGTTCGCGTACGAGATCGCCGTCATCATCCAGGACGGCATCAAGCGGATGTACCGCGACGGCGAAGGCATCTTCTACTACCTCACCGTCATGAACGAGCAGTACGAGATGCCGCCGATGCCTGAAGGGGCGCGCGACGGCATCCTGAAGGGCCTCTACCGCTTCCGCTCGGCCGGCGACGGACGGAAGCCGCGGGTGCAGCTGCTCGGGAGCGGCGCGATCCTCAACGAAGTGATCGCCGCGCAGAAGATTCTCGCGGAGAAGTACGGAATCCCCGCGGACGTCTGGAGCGTGACGAGCTACAACCAGCTCGCGCGTGAGGCGTACGCCTGCGAGCGCTGGAACATGCTCCACCCGCTCGGCGAGCCGCGCGTGCCGTACGTCGCCCAGGCGTTCGCGAGTGCGCCCGGGGTCGTCGTCGCGGCCTCCGATTATCTGAAGCTGATGCCGGACTCGCTCGCGCGATGGATTGGACGTCCGGTCCTGTCGCTCGGCACCGACGGCTTCGGCCGGAGCGAGGACCGCAAGTCGCTGCGCGACTTCTTCGAGGTGGCTGCGCGATTCGTGACGATCGCCGCGCTCTCGTCGCTCGCGCGCGCGGGCGAGATCGATCGCAAAGTCGTCGTGCAGGCGATGAAGGACATGGACATTCATCCGGACAAGGCCAATCCGGCCACGAGCTGATGCCGACAGAATTCACACTGCCGGAACTGGGAGAGAACGTCGCCGCCGGCGACGTCATCCGCGTCCTCGTGAAGCAGGGGGACGCGATCCAAAAAGAACAACCCGTCCTCGAGCTCGAGACGGACAAGGCCACGATCGAGGTGCCTTCGACCGTCAGCGGCACCGTGTCGGCGGTCAAGGTGAAAGCGGGCGACAAGGTCAAGGTCGGCCAGCCGATCCTGACGGTCGACGAAGCCTCCGCGCAGGCGCCGCAGGAAGGGCAGCAGCGGGCGCAGGAGCAACCGGCGGAGGCGTCGGCCGCGCGGGAAGCGAAGCCGGAAGAGAAGAAGGACGAGAAGCAGGAAGAGCAAAAGGCGGAAGCGCCGGAGCCAGCCGACACCCAGACCGAGTGGGACGAGGAGGAACAACCCGCGACCGCGCCCAGCGCGACACGCGCTCCCACGTCAGGCGAGCGGCCGGGTGCGGCCGCGAGCGTCTCGCGCGATGCGAAGCGGCCCGCGACCATTCTGGACATGCGGTCGTCGCGCCCACCGCAACCGGCGGAGCCGGCTGCGCCCGAACAGCCGTCC
>JBOGJB010000180.1:0-2229 GCA_050745085.1 Vicinamibacterales bacterium | reverse complement strand
GGATGAAGACGGTCTTCGGCTCGACGTTGGCGCTCGGTGCCGGCGCCGGCGTCGGGGCCGGGGCAGGGGCGGGCTCCGGCTGCGGCGGCTGGGGAGGCGGCGCCTCGGCCGGCGACAGCGCAACCTCGACACGCGTGGCGGCCGCGCCTCTCACCGTCACGTCCCGTTCGAGCGTGATCCAGCCGTTGCAGGTAAATCGCAGCCGGTACTGGCCGGGCGGCACACTCCTCAACACGAGGACGCCCCCGTCGTCGGTCTCGCCCGATCGCCCGACCGACCCGGTAACGGTCACGGCGACGGCCGCGAGAGGTTCGCCCGCGCGGCTGGTGACGCGGATTTCAAGCGGCGTCCGGGCCGCCTGGATCGGTTTGCGCTGCGCGCCCGGTTGAGCGGGCTGAGCGGGCGGAGTGGGCTGGGCGGTTTGAGCGGCGAGAGCGATCGGGAGAGCGAGGACGGCGACGGCTATGAGAGTGCGCGCCTTCATCTGCTGATCTAATCACGAATCGAGAATCAGCGAAACAAGGCCCGACAGCCGAGCTTACTCGGCCCGCAAGACCGTCCCGGATCGACGCGGACGGCACGCAGGGCGGGGAGGAAGCTCCCGGAGATCGTCATGACCAGCGCGACACAGTTGTGCTTGAGCCTGACTTCCCGTCCTCTGCGCATTCTGATGTGAGGGGAGACAGATGGCTGTGGTGCAGGCTGCGGTACCGACGGGGACCCACACGCGCGAACACAAGAGCGTGCTCGCCGCGGTCGAGAAGCGCGTGCTGATCTGGATGGCGGAGCGGCTGCCGCAGTGGGTGAATTCCGATCACCTGACGGCGCTCGGCGCGCTGGCGATGGTCGGGACGGGCGCGGCGTTCGCCGCCGCCTCGCGCGCGCCGCGGGCGCTCGCGCTGGTCCCGGTTCTTCTCGCGATCAACTGGTTCGGGGACAGCCTGGACGGCACCGTCGCCCGGGTCCGCAACACCCAGCGACCGCGCTACGGCTTCTACCTGGATCACGTCGTCGACATCGTGAACACGACGTTCCTGTTCGGCGGCATGGCGCTCTCGGGGCTGGTCAGCCCGTGGGTCGCTTCCGCGCTCCTGGTCAGCTATCTGCTGCTGTGCGCCGAGTCGTTCCTCGCGACGCACGCGCTGGGCGTGTTCCGTATCTCGTTCGCGGGGTTCGGGCCGACCGAGCTGCGCATCCTGCTCTCGATCGGCGCCGTCGCGGCGATGGTCAGGCCGATGGTCCAGCCGTTCGGACTTGGACCGTTCTATCTGTTCGACGTCGGCGGGCTCGCCGGCGTGGCCGGGATGCTGACCGTGTTTTTCGTCTCCGCGGCGCGAAACACCGTCGCGCTCTACCGTGCCGAGCCGCTCAAGCGCGCGAGATCCGCGACATCGGCGAAATCCGTGGTGAGTGACGCCGCAGGTAGCTCTCGATCTCCTCGATAGTTCTGGGCACCGGCGCCGAGAGCCGCTCGAGGCCCGTCGGCGTCAGCAGGAAGGAATCCTCGCGCGGGCTCTTGATCGCGCGCAGCTCGTCGAGGATCGGATTGAGGTCCCTGATCTCGGCGCGGGGATGCCGCGCGCGCAGCAGCTCGACGAAACGCCGCTGCCGCGACGTCCCGCCGTCCCAATAGTCGAGCGCCCTCGCGGTTTCCGCCGACACGAGCTCCCCGCGGCTCTGGCCCGCTGCCTCGGCCGGCCTGAATTCCGCGAAGATCGTACGTGCGTTCAGTGGCCATCCCTCTGTCCTCATCGCCTCGAGCGCCAGCACATCATCGACGCCCGTCAGCCGCTTCACCAGCTCCGCATCGTCTGCAGACAGCACCTTGCCCTCGGCGCGCTCGAGCCGCTCGTTGCGCGGCGGCAGATACGGTGTCGCCTTCCGCGTCCGGCCATCGAACAGCATGTACGCGCCGGGGGTCTCGATCCCGCTGAGGTAATAGAACGTGTTGTACTGCCGCGGGAACGTGTAGCCGTCGGTCAGCGGCATGCCCTGGACGACGGCGACGGCGCCGTCGCCGATCCGATCGTACAGCTTCGTCCAGCGCGCCTTGAACTCGTCTGCGGGGAAGTCGGACTGATAGTGCTGCGCGCGCGCGGGGCGCGCGGCGAGCAGGATGGCCATTGCCAGCAGGAATCGGGACATGCGTTCCCTCAAAAGGAGACCGTCACCGTTTTCTCTCTTTCGCTGCAGAGACAGGTGATAGTCCTCCTTCATACAACAGCCAGG
>JBOGJB010000179.1:0-3704 GCA_050745085.1 Vicinamibacterales bacterium | reverse complement strand
CAGCCGCTCCGTGTCGTAGCCCGCGAAGCGCGGGTCGTCCTGCTGGAGCCGGCCGAGGTCCCAGAACTCGCCGCGCGCCTCGACCGGCCCCTCGTCGGGCCGCGCGCTCTTCATGATGACGTGCACGCGTCGTTCGCCGCCGGCCGAGGCGAGCGACCACAGGCTGTCACGCCGGTCGAGCGTGCCGCGGACGACGACAGTGCGGCCGTGAAAGAACACGGGGTAGGTGACGAGCGCCTCGACCGTGGTCGCGACGCGCGTCTGCGGCTGCGCCGACGCCGAAAAGGGAACAGTCACCTTTTTCGCCGGAGCCGTTGCGACCAGAACAGCGGCGAAAAAGGTGACTGGCCCCATTTAGGTCAGCTTCCGCTGCGCCGCCCGCGACAGGATGACCGCCAGCGCGGCGAAGAGGAGGCCGCCGGCCACCATGCCGACCGTCCCTTCGTGGAGGAAGGGAATCAGCCCGTGCGTCTCGGCGTCGTCGGCGGCCGGGACGATGTTGCGGCCGAACAGCGCGGCGTACAGGATGCCGGCGAGCGACCCTCCGGCGATCAGACCGGAGCTGAACAGCGTCCCGCTGCTAATCTCCGATTCCTCGCGCTGGCCGGTCCTGCGCTCGACCCACCAGCGCACGACGCCGCCGGCGAAGATCGGGGCGGTCGTCGCAATCGGGAGGTACGAGCCGACCGCGAACGACAACGATCGGATGCCGCACAGCTCGAGGGTGACCGAGATAAAAACGCCGACGAGCACCAGTCCCCAAGGCAGATTCTGGCTAAGCAAGCCGCGGATGATCGTGGACATCAGCGTCGCCTGCGGGGCCGGAAGCGAGCCAGAGCCGATCGTCGTCACTTCGTGGAGGTAGAGCGTGGTGATGCCGATCACGAACGCGGACGTGACCACGCCGATGACCAGCCCGACCTGCTGGTAGACCGGCGTCGCGCCGACGATGAAGCCGGTCTTGAGATCCTGCGACGTCGCTCCCGCGATCGCAGCCGCGATGCAGACCACGGCGCCCACGCCGAGCGCGATCGGCGCGTAGTCGTTGCCCACCCAGCCGACCGCGACAAAGATGGTGCAGGTCAGAATGAGCGTCGCGATCGTCATGCCCGAGATCGGGTTGGACGAGTTGCCGATGAGACCTGTGATGCGCGACGACACGGTCACGAAAAAGAAGCCGAACAGCACAACCAGGATTGCCGCCAGGACGTTCCCTTGCGTCGGCGCGCCCGGGGCGACGACAAGGAACGCTGCGAGCAGCAGCGAGCCCCCGAGCACGACGCTGAGCGGCATGTCGCGCTCCGTCCGCGCGCGGGCCGCGGCGCCCGCCGCGGCGCCGAAGTCTTTCACACTCTCCCGGAACGACGTCACGATCGTGGGGATCGTCCGCGCGAGCGTGATCAGCCCGGCCGCCAGCACGGCTCCCGCGCCCGTGTAGCGGATGTAGGCGCTCCAGAGCTGCCCGGCGCTCATCTGATCGATCCGCAGGCCGCTCGCCGGGACAGGCGGGAGCGGTACGGTCATGAAGTTGCCGAGATACGACAGGAGCGGGAGCAGCACGAGCCAGGAGAGCACGCCGCCGGCGAACATCACTCCGGCGATGCGCGGACCGATCACGTAGCCTACGCCCATGTACTCCGGCGACAGATCGAGGTTGATCGTCGCGTTCGGGAAAAAGCTCGTGCGCGAGAACGAGCCGCCGATCGCGGTCCGGAAGATCTGGACGATCCAGGACAGGCCCTTCCATAACGCGCCGATCCCGAGCCCCATGAAAACCGTCTTCGCCAGCGCGCCGCCCCGTTCGCCGGCGACGAGCACGTCGGCGCAGGCCGTCCCCTCGGGGTAGGGCAGCACGCCATGCTCTTTCACGATCAGCGCTCGGCGCAGCGGGACCATCATGAGCACGCCGAGGATGCCGCCGGCGATCGCCAGGACGGTGATCTGGAAGTAGTTGAAGTACGCCGGCCCGAGCGGCAGCAGGAAGATCAAGGCCGGGATGGTGAACACCACCCCCGCGGCGAGCGACTCGCCGGCCGAGCCGATCGTCTGGACGATGTTGTTCTCCAGGATCGTCGAGCCGCCCAGTCGCTTCAGCACCGAGATCGCGAGGACCGCGATCGGGATCGACGCGCTCACCGTCAACCCGGCGCGGAGGCCCAGGTAGACGGTCGAGGCGCCGAAGATCAGGCCGAAGATCGCGCCGAGCACGATCGCCTTGGCCGTGAACTCGGCGGGGGACTGGCTCGCTGGAACGTACGGTTTGAACGCGGCTGCAGAACGACTCTCGGCGGTCTTCGCAAGCTGTGCCATGGCGCAGATACTAGCAATGCCGAATGCCGAATGCCAAATGCCGAACGGTCAGATGTGGCGAACCGTCCGGCGGACGCGCAGATTATTCGCGTCCGGGTTCCGCGTCCGGTTCAGGTCTCCAGGACCTTCCCGCAGCGGCAGGGGAGTCGTATTGGGCGGCATGCCGACGACCAGCGTCGTGCCCGGCTGTTGGCCCGCCACCTGAAGCAGCCGCAGTTGCACTCCGAGTGCAACACCGCCACCCGCGCGTCTGCGATACGGTAAGTGGCGCTGAGACTCGCCTTGACAGCGACCCCGTCCTTGCTGAGCACCTCCTGGCCGCTGACTGCGAGCTGAGTCGGCCGCACGTCGAGCTTGCGGATCGTGGTGTAGTGTCGCAGATACCAGTACAGCCCGGCTCCAAGCTCGCCTCGCAGCCGCCCACGGCGGAACCGGAGAGCACGCTCATACTCAAAGACGGTCGTTGATCCGAGCAGTATCGGAATCGCGACCGCGAGGGCAAGGAGCAGGAGAACGACGAGCACAGAGTTCATAGACTTTTCACCGGGGAAGCGTTCCACCTTAGGAACCCCCGGCGCTCAGCGGAGGTCTGATCCTGCAGAGCGGAGCGGCGGGTGCGGCAAGCCGCCGGTCCCTAAGGCAGAACAGGAGTGAAGGAGTCGAACCTTGTCGTCCACGGGGATGGCAACGCGCGGAACCATAGTCGCTACGCGGCTGTGGCCGCTTCCGGCTCCCCGTCGAGAGTGTATCAGCGATGACTCGGGACCTCTACGTGGCGAGTGCACTCCCGCCAGGCATTCCGACTTCGGCATTCGGCCTTGACGGGCTACTCCGCCCTGAGGCTCCTGACCGGGTCCAGGCGCGTCGCGCGGCGCATCGGCACCCACATCGCCACCACGGCCGATGCCGCGACCGTGCCGAGGACGCCGGCATAGGTGACCGGATCTGATGCGGTCACGCCGTACAGCACACTGCGCATCGTCTGTGAGAGAAGGAAAGCTCCGGCGAGGCCGATGACGCCGCCGATCGCAAGCAGCCGCAGGCCCTGCGAGGCGACGAGCCGCCGGATGTCGCGCGGCAGGGCGCCGAGCGCCATGCGGACCCCGATCTCCTGGGTGCGCTGGCCGACGGTGTACGAGATGACGCCGTACAACCCGGTCGAGGCGAGGATGAGCGCCAGCACGCCGAACGCGGCGAACATGGCCGCGAGAATCCGGCTGCTCGACAGCTCGTCCTTCAGCGCTTCGTCGAAGGTCCTGAGCTGGAAGACCGGCAGCTCGGCGTCCGCTTCGCGGACCGCCGCCCGCACCGCCGTCGCGAGGTCGGCCGGCCGCGGCGATCGCACGATGAGCGCCATCCCGCGCGAAGGACTCTGTCGCAAGGGCAGGTATACC
>JBOGJB010000178.1:0-3470 GCA_050745085.1 Vicinamibacterales bacterium | reverse complement strand
CTGCGGCTCTGCTCGCGGCTGATCTGATCGCGCAGCAGCCGGCGCGCCGGCAGGGTCCGCCTGCCGAGTCGATCGTCCCCGCGCCGGCGCGCGCGGCGGACGAGGGCAAGGGGCCGTTCAAGACGCTCGTCATCCGCGGCGCGATCCTGATCGACGGCACGGGCGCCCCGCCGGTCGGCCCGGTCGACATCGTCGTCGAGGGCAACAGGATTCAGGCGGTCCGAGGCGCCGGCACTCCCGGCCTGCCGCTCCGGTCGAACCGGCCGCCCGAGAAGCCCGATCACGAGATCGATGCCACCGGCATGTATGTCATGCCCGGCTTCGTCTCGATGCACGAGCATGCGGGCGGATCGCCGAAGAACCCCGACGCCGAGTATCCGTTCAAGCTCTGGCTCGCGCACGGCGTGACGACGGTCCGCGGCGTCCCGCTCGGCGCGAACGACTGGATCGTCAAAGAGCGCGAGCGCAGCAACCGCAACGAGATCGTCGCCCCGCGGATCGTCAACTATCAGCGGCCGGGCGCCGGCTGGGACAAGGGGCCGCCGGACACGCCGGAGACGGCGCGCGCGTGGGTGCAGTGGGCGGCGCAGAACGGCGTCGAGGGGCTCAAGCTCGGCGCGCAGCGGCCGGAGATCATGGCGGCGCTTCTGGACGAGGCGAAGAAGCTCGGCCTGGGCTCGACGGCGCACCTGCAGCAGACCGGCGTCGCGCAGATGAACGCGCTCGACGCGGCGAAGCTCGGCCTCGGCACCGTCACGCACTTCTACGGCCACTTCGAGGCGCTCCTCAGGGACTACGTCGTCCAGCCGTGGCCGGTCGATCAGATCAATGACGACGAGCAGATGCGGTTCGGACAGGTGGCGCGGCTGTCGGACAAGATCCACACGCCGGGCGGTCCCGAGTGGAAAGAGTACCTGCAGGAGCAGCGCAAGCTCGGGACGGTGTTCGACCCGACGATGACGGCGTACGCGGCAGGGCGCGACCTGATGCGGATGCGGAACGCCGACTGGCATCCGAAGTACTCGCTGCCGTCGCTGATGGACTTCTACACGCCGAGCCGCGCGAACCACGGATCGTACTGGTACTACTGGACGCTGGACGATGAGATCGCGTGGCGGCACTTCTACCAGCTCTGGTTCAAGCTGCTGAACGACTACAAGAAGATGGGCGGCCGCGTGACAGTGAGCGCCGACGCAGCGTTCATCTACAACACGTACGGCTTCGGCAACATCCATGAAATGGAGCTGCTGCAGGAAGCCGGCTTCCACCCGCTCGAGGTGATCCAGGCGGCTACCTTCAACGGCGCGCGCACGATCGCCGAGCCGGCCGGCAAGCCGATCGACCGCGGCGTCGTCCGCGCGGGCCTGCTGGCTGACATGATCATCGTCGATCAAAACCCGTTGAAGAACCTGAAGGTGCTGTACGGCACCGGCGCGCTGCGGTTGAACGATCAGACGGGCAAGCCGGAGTGGATCGGCGGCATCAAGTACACGATCAAGGACGGTATCGTGTACGACGCGAAGAAGCTGCTCGCCGACGTCGCGGGGATGGTCGAGAAACAGAAGCAGTCGCGCAGCCGGACGACGACGGCGCAACGCTAGCGGATCTCACGGAGATCACGGCGGCCGTCGAATCAATTCCGCTTCTTGCTGTGCATGGTTGCTATCTGCTCCGGCGACAATCGCAGGAATCGAGCGGCATTGTTGAAGAAGATGTCGCGCCTCTGCTCCGCCGTAAGGAAAGCGGCGGACTCTATGGTCTGGATAGCCATCTCCAGGGTTTCCGGCCAGATCATCTGGTCGGAGCCGAAAAGGACCCGCTTGCCGAAGCCGGCCTCGACGATTCGCTGCAGATACCGGTGGAACTCCGCCCGCGGCAGCGCCCACACGATGGCTCCGACGTCCACATACACCTGCGGGTGGGTCCAGAGGACGGCGAGCAGATCGTCCAGCATCGGCCAGCCGGCGTGCATGATATAGACGCGCAAGTTCGGATGGCCGAGCAGCACCTCCTCCAACCCGAGTGGGCTGTGCAGTCGGGCCCGATAACGCTCGAAGCCCACATAGGGCGCCCCAACCGGACCCGTGCCGATGTGAATGCCGACGGGTACGTTCAGCTCCTCCGCCAGGGCCCAGTACGGCGCGAGTGATGGATCGTCCGGCGCCATTCCGCCGTACTGCGCCGTGACTTCGCCGAACACGGCGAATCTGCCGGCTTTGAACCATTCGCGCACCGAGACGACCGCAGGCGCATCGGGCCCGCCGGCGAACGACAGGCTCGGTATGACCCGGTCCGGTGCGGCTTCCATCCAGCGGGCGACGTGCGCTCCGCTGGTCACGCCGATGACGTTCCGCCGTCTCATGGTCTCGAGCGTTTTCACCATCACTTCGTCATCCGTCATCGGCGACCAGGTCGCGCGACAGGGCAAGTCTCGGGACCGGACGACTTCGGACCAGCGGCGGCCGGATTCGGGAATGGGATAGTCCGTCATCGGGACACAGTGAGGGATCGGTGGCGGACCGGCCAGTGAGCCAAAGTCCGCAACACGCAAGGCGTGGAGGTGCATGTCGATGATGGGTGGTGGCGCCCCTTGTGCGTGGAGAGAGCCAGAAACAAGGAGCCAAAGAATGGCGGAGATTTTCATTGTCTGTGTCTCCCGAGCGTACGACAGGGGGCGGGCCAACGCATTCGCGATGAGCCGCGGCGATCCATCGGGATCACCCTGACGTTCTGGAACGCAACGAGGGTCGCAGCCTCGGCCGGATGAACCGACGATGGCTGCGCCACCTCGCGCCAAAACAGAACAAAGAGCCCACCGAGAATGACTCGTCCGGTCGGCTTCAAGGATAAGTTCATGTCGCCGGTGTCTGCGCGCCTTTCATCGTGAGACTGGTCGGATCGTGACCCCTTCGGCCGCGTACGCGTCGAGGGCGTCCTGGCTGAAACAGGCAAATATCACGTGCGTAAGCCACTTGGCCACCGCGAGCTCGGCACGAACCGTTGTCACCGCGACGCTCGTGGCGGCCCCCAGTGGGTAGCCGTAGATGCCGGTACTGATGGCTGGAAACGCAATGGTAGAGAGCCTCTCACGTTCGGCGATTTCGAGCGAGGCTCTATAGGCTGAAGCGAGCAAAGCAGATTCGTGGTTCCGACCGCCATGCCAGACGGGTCCCACCGCGTGAATGACGAACCGCGCGGGAAGCCGGAATCCAGGCGTGATGCGCGCCTGCCCTGTCGGACACGGGCGGAGCCGGGCACAGGCGGCAGCCAGCTCAGGCCCCGCGGTTCGGTGTATCGCGCCGCACACTCCGCCGCCGGGCGCCAATTCTGTGTTTGCCGCGTTGACGATGGCATCGACGGCTAACGTCGTGATGTCGATCAGGCGAGCTTCGATGTTCATTCGGTGCAGCGCTGAACCCCGCGGGGCATTCAGCCGGCAGCAGGGTCGGCGAGGATTGAAAGGTCTTGCG
>JBOGJB010000177.1:0-5776 GCA_050745085.1 Vicinamibacterales bacterium | reverse complement strand
CGGTGATCGACGTGCGCTGGCGGCCGAGGTTCGTCGGCGGCGGCGGCCGGCGCTCGAGCGTCACGACGCGCGCCGGCTGCGCATCGCTGGGTCCCGGCCGGAAGTCGAGCGCGAGCTGCCCCTCGCGCGCCGCGAGCGCCGAGCGGACGATGACGCGGAACGGCGTCCCGCGGTCCAGCTCCCCCGCGACCTGCTTGATCGCCGAGAGATCCGGAAACCGGTAGTAGGTCTCGGCGTTGGTCCGCACGACGGATCGGATGACGCCCCACTTCTCCAAATGTCCGAGGCGGGATTCACCGAGCGCCGGGTACATCGCGAGAATGTCGCGCAGGGCGTGGAAGTGCTGCCGGAGGTCGCCGGGCGCGGCGACCCCGGCGCGCCGGCAGAAGTCGTCCTCGCTGAGGATCGCGACCTGTCCCGGCGCTTTCGCGTTGACCTGCTCGGCCTTCCGCAGCTTGCGGCTCTTGTCGCTGTCCTCGGGGATGTCGTCTTTCGGCGCCGCGACGCCGCCCGCGCCGATCACGAGCATGGTCGTACGCGTCGTCACATCTTCGCTGGCGATGCCGCCGAGGCGCTCGACGACCGCCCGCGCCTCGCGCCGCCCGAGCGACGACAGCTTCCCGGTGAAGGTGACGACCTGGCCGGCGAACGGAGAGAAACTCTGCGGCGTCTCGAGAGGCAAGGGGCTGCCCGGTGACAGAACGATGCGAGACTCCAGTCCCCCTGTCAAGAGCGAAGTCGGCCTAGAATGTGCGCATGCTCCTCGCGGGGGATGTCGGGGGAACAACGACCCGGCTCGGCCTGTTCGCGCGGGCGCCGGAGCGGCCGACGCCGGTCCGGATCGCGCAGTTCAGCACGCTCGACTACACGTCGATCGAGGAGATGATCGAGGCGTTTCTGGCCGAGGCGGGGGTCGGCCGCATCGACGCCGTCGCGCTGGGCGTGGCGGGCGTCGTCACGCGCGACATCGCGCGGCTGACGAACGTCCCGTGGGTCGTCGACGCCGGCGCCGTCGCCGACCGCTTCTCCATCCGGCACATCTCGCTCCTCAACGATCTCGAGGCGATGGCGTTTGCCGTGACGGTGCTCGAGCCCGACGAGTTGGCCGTGCTGCAGGAAGGGGCGGCGGAGCCGGACGGCAACGCTGCGGTCATCGCCGCCGGAACCGGTCTCGGCGAGGCGCTGCTCCACAACATCGACGGCCGGTTCGTGCCGTCCCCGACCGAAGGGGGGCACACCGACTTCGCGCCGCGGACGCCGCGCGAGGTGGCGTTCTTCCAGGAGCTGGTGCGCGCGTTCGGGCGCGCCGAATACGAGCACGTGATCTCCGGCCCGGGCATCGTCAACCTGACGCGGTTCACGCACGCCGGCCGTGCGTGCGCCGCGAGCGCGACCACGGATCCGATGGCGCTCCCCGCGGCGGTGACCGAATCGGCGCTGGCCAGGCGCTGCTGCCACTGCCTGGAGGTTCTGGAGATCTTCGTCTCGGTCTACGGCGCCGAGGCGGGCAACCTCGCGCTTCGCTCGCTCGCCACCGCCGGCATCTACGTCGGCGGCGGCATCGCGCCGAAGATTCTCCCCGCGCTCGAGGACGGCCGTTTCCTCGAGGCGTTCCGATCGAAGGGGCCGATGACCGATCTGATGGCCACGATCCCCGTCTTCGTCATCCTCGATCCGCGCGCCGGGCTGCTCGGCGCCGCAGTGCACGCGAACGCAGTCGCCTAGTGAGTCGGATAGCGGAGACCAGGGAGGGCACGGAGACCAAACTCAAGTACGAAGCTCGAAGTTCGAAGGTCGAAGTGAAGTTCGTGCTTCACTTCAGCCTTCGTCCTTCGTACTTCGTACTTGAGTACCGTTTCCGTGATCTCCGTGTCTCCGTGTTTAGCTCTTCTCCGTGACCTCCTTGGCCTCCGTTGCCGAGGCGGGTCACGGGCGGCGCGTCGTGTCGGTCGGCTTCCGATCGGCGCGCTCGAACAGCCCCTCTTCCGCCATCAGCCGCTCGATCGCGTCCGGCTCCACCGGCACGAAGCCGGACATGTTCTCGTAGCCGTCCGCCGTGATCAGGATCGCGTCCTCGAGCCGCACGTACACGCGCTCGTCCGGGACCGTCAGCGCCGGCTCGATCGTGAACATCATTCCGGGTTTGAGCGCGTCGTACGGAGCGGTCACGTCGTGCACTTCCATGCCGATCCAGTGGCCGAGGCTGTTGCGATCCGCGTTCCTGTACCCGTTCACGAAGCGCTCGGCCGCCGCCTTGATCTTCGGCGTCCGGAAATCGAACGAGGCCATGACCTGCTCCATCTTCCGGAGCGCGTTGCGCAGGACGGCGGCCGGCTCGACGTTCGGGCGGATCGACGTCATCAACGCCTGGTACAGCTTGAGATAGATCGTATACATCTCCCGCTGCTCCGCCGTGAACCGGCCGTTGACGGGGAACATCCGTGTAACGTCGGAGGTGTAGTACTTGAAGTCGGGCGCGTAGTCGTAGAGCACGAGATCACCGTCTCGAATCTGCGACTGCGCCGCGTGGTAGTGCGGCCACGCGGCGTTTTTTCCCGCCGCCACGAGCCCGAAGTACGCCACGCCCTGCGCGTTGTGCTTCTTGAAGAAATAGTCGCCGATCGCTTCCAGCTCGTATTCGTGCATCCCGGGCCTGGCGGATCGCATGGTCTCCATGATCGCGAGCCCCGCGATGCGGGACGACTCGCGGACGATCGCGATCTCACGCGGGCTCTTGACGAGGCGCATCGCATCGAGGATCGGGTCGAGGTCTTGGATCGTCGCCGGGCGGCCGGCCACGCCGCCAACCTTCCCTTTGACGTGGTCGATGAACGCCGCCTCGCGCGACGGGCGGCCGTCCCACGGGTCCGCCAGCGTCTTCTCGGCGTGCGCTTTGACGTTGCCGGGCGTCGCCGCGCCAAGCGCTTCGGGCCGGTGCGGCAGATACAGCGTCCGCCCCTCCGGCGCGATGGACGCGAGCGCATCCGCGAATTGATCCCTGGCCACGACCTTCGTGATGCCGGTCAGCGTCTCCGCGTCCGACCCCGGCACGAGGACCGGTCCTTCGGATCGCTCCATCCGCTCGTCGCGCATCGGCAGAAACAGCGTCGTCGTCTTTGTTCGGCCGTCGATGATGGCGAGTGCGCGCGGGACCTCGACGCCGGTCAGATAGAAGAACTGATTGCTCTGCCGGAACTTGAGGTAGCCGGGCCGCTCCGCGGCCCCCTGGAGGATGGCGACGCCGTCGCCGATCTGCGCCATCACGCGGGCGCGGCGCGCCGCAAATTCCTCCGCCGGGAAGGCGTCGGTGAAGAGCGGGCGGGCCGACGGCGCCGCGAGGAACGCCACCAGAGCGACGACGATGGAGATGCGCTTCATGGACTGATTATAATTCTGTCATGCCGCTCATCGCCGCGCTCGCGCTTGTCGCCGTGCTGGCCGCGTGCTCCTCACCCCATCAGTCACAGATGCAGACACCGCCGATGAAGTATCCGCCGGCCGCCCAAGGCGCCGTCGTCGACACCTACCACGGGACGAAGGTACCTGACCCCTACCGATGGCTGGAGGACGCCGACGGGCCGGAGACCGTGAAGTGGGTCGAGGCTCAGAATGCGCTCACACGCCCGTTCGTCGACGGCCCCGCCCGCGAGGCGCTCGAGAAGCGGCTCACCGAGCTCTACAACTATCCGCGGACCGGCATCCCGACCAAGCGCGGCAGCCGGTACTTCTTCACGCACAACACCGGCCTGCAGCCCCAGGGCATCCTCTACGTCCAGGATGGTTTGAAGGGCGAGCGCCGTGTCCTGCTCGACCCGAACCCGCTGACGCCGGACCACACGGCCGCGCTGACCGCCCTGTCGGTGAACGACGCGGGGACGCTCATCGCATACGGCATCTCGAAGAGCGGGAGCGATCGCCAGGAGATCTTCGTTCGCGACGTCGCGACCGCGGTCGACCGTCCGGACCACATCAAGTGGGCGAAGTTCACGAGCATCGCGTGGCTGAAGGACAGCTCGGGCTTCTACTACACGCGCTTCCCGGAGCCCGGCACGGTCCCGGCGGGCGACGAGAACTATTTCGGCACGGTCTACTTCCACCGACTCGGTGACGATCAGATCAGAGACCGGCTCGTCTACGAGCGTCCGGACGATCGCGAGATCGTGATGGCGACCAGCATCACCGACGATGGGCAGACGCTCGTCATCACGGCGTTCAAAGGGTCGAGCGACAAAAGCGAGGTCTTCTGGATGGATGCGACCAAGCCCGCGTCGAAGCCGTCGCCGATCTTCACCGGCTTCGGCGCGTCGTACCAGTTCGCCGACGCGGTCGGCCGGCGGCTGTTTTTTCAGACCGACGAAAGGGCTCCGCTCGGCCGGGTGATCGCGATAGATCTGCCCGGCACGAAGCCGATCCCGATCGTGCCCGAGGGGAAGGACAAGCTCAACACGAGCGGGATCGTCCACGACACGCTCGTGCTGTCGTACCTGCACAACGCGAGCAGTCAGATCAAGCTGTTCGAGCCCGACGGAAAGCCGGCTGGCAAAATTCCCCTGCCCGCCATCGGCTCGATCACCGGGATCTCCGGACGTACAAAGGACGATGAGCTGTTCTTCGGCTTTACGTCGTTTACGTATCCGCCGGCGAGCTACCGGTACGACTTCACGACGCGGAAGGCCAGCGAGTTCGCGAGGAGTCCCGCGACGATCGATCCCGAGGCCTACGAGACGAAACAGGTCTGGTACGCCTCGAAGGACGGGACGCAGGTCTCGATGTTCCTCGTCCACAGGACGGGGTTCACGCTCGACGGCAACCGGCCGGTGTATTTGACCGGCTACGGCGGCTTCAACATCAGTCTGACGCCGGCGTTCGATCCGTCCACGTTCGTCTGGCTCGATCGCGGCGGCGTCTACGCGCTCGCGAACCTGCGGGGCGGCGGCGAGTACGGCGAGGCCTGGCACCAGGCGGGCATGTTTGAGAAGAAGCAGACCGTGTTCGACGATTTCATCGCCGCGGCCGAGTGGCTGATCGCAAACAAGTACACGCGGCCGGAACGTCTGGCGATCGAGGGCGGCAGCAACGGCGGCCTGCTTGTCGGCGCGGCGCTCGTGCAGCGCCCCGATCTGTTCGGCGCGGTCGTCTGCCGCGTGCCGGTCGCGGACATGCTCCGCTATGACAAATTCACGGTCGGGCGCTTCTGGACCTCCGAGTACGGCACGGCCGACAATCCGGCGCAGTTCCCGTACCTCATCAAGTACTCGCCGCTCCACAACGTAAAGGACGGCGTGGCGTATCCGGCGACGCTCGTCACGACCGCCGACACAGACGACCGCGTCGCCCCCGGCATGGCCAAGAAGTTCGCGGCGCGCCTTCAGGCGGCGACGGCCGGCCGCGCTCCGATTCTGATTCGCGTCGAGACCAGAGCGGGACACGGCGCGGGAAAGCCGATCACCAAGATCATCGAAGAGGAGGCGGACATCTTCGCGTTTCTCTTCAAGGTGCTGGGGATCGAGCTAGGACAGGGACCAGGGACCAGGGACCTGGAACCAGGGACCAGGGACTAGGGACCAGGGACTAGGGACTAGGGCCACGGACTAGGGACCAGGGACCAGCGACCAAGGACTCTACAGCGAGCGCCATGCGCGCTCGAAGGCGGCCGCGTTCTCGAAGCGATCCCGCGGCTGCTGCGCGAGGCAGGTCCGGATGGCGGCGGCCGCCGCCTCCGGCAGCGACGGCACGAGCGGACGCGGATCCGGCGGGCTCTCGCGCAGCATCCGGC
>JBOGJB010000176.1:0-7113 GCA_050745085.1 Vicinamibacterales bacterium | reverse complement strand
CTGCGTGTCCAGAGCCGCGCGGAGACTGGTCATCTCGAGGGCGTGCATGTCGAGACGGACCTTGATCTCCTGCAGTTCGCCAACGATGGTCGCGGATTGACCTTCCGCCACGGTGCCTCCAGTGAGGGCGCGGGCCAGAAACTGGGCGGGCGCTGCTCAGATAAAGAGAGCCCCACCAGGTTAACAGTCACCCCAGCCGCGATCTGTACCGTTTTGCACACCTCAAAAGGGATCACTCGCCCAGGCACTGTGCTAGGCTCGCCAGCCTGGAATTGTCAAAGGGGGGATGTCATGAGGATGCTCTCCATGTCCGTCCTGGTCCTCGCGCTGGTGGCGCCGGCGCGAGTACAGTCCGGTCAAGCGGGCGACGAAGCGGCGATTCGCCGCGTCCTGCAGCAGCACGATGAGACGCGGAATCGTGGAGATTGGAAGGCGTACGGTGCGCTCTTCACCACGGACGCCGATCAGCTCACGTCCGCGGGCACATGGCGGAGGGGATCTGCCGATATCGAGAAGAGCACAGCCGAGATTACATCCACAACGTACAAAGGCGGGAAGTACAGCACGACGGTGGATCGCGTGCGCATGATCGCGCCGGTCGTCGCGCTTGCGGATGGCGCCTTCGAGATCACGAACATCTCGGGTGGAGGCAGCCGAAAAGGCCTCACGACCCTGGTGCTCGTGAATGCCGGTGGCCAGTGGCGCATTGCCGCCACCCGATCGATGGTCCCCACACCAGCAGGTGCCTTGCCCGGGAAGTGACGGAGCTGCCGCGGCGGCCGGCGCCGCAGGCGATCTTCAACGCGCCAGCTCCGCCTCGGCCGGATACCCGTGCTGCCGGCGGCCAACCGGGCCCTCATGGTTCATGGACGTCTTGTACAGCTCGAACCGTCCATCGGTGGCGACGTCGCGGAGGCGCGCCCTGAGCGCCTGCATGTCCCGCTCGCTCATGGCGGTAAAGCCGCGGGCGACGCGCAGGTTCTGGCGCAGCACGGCGAGGGAGTCGATGCCGCTGACCGTGGTGGCGACGGGCAGGCTCATGGCATAGCGCAATCCGTCGGCCGCCGTCAGCACGCGCTTCTTCACGGCGTCCCCGCGGCCGCCAAGGCTCTTCATCCCAATCGGCGCGATGCCGCGACGAAGAAGCTCGGGCAGCACTTGCGACTCGAAGCTGCGGAAACCCGCGTCGAAGCAGTTGAGCGGAAGCTGGCACGCGTCGAAGGGATAGTCGTACGACAACATGCGAAGGTGAATCGCGGGGTCCTTGTGGCCGGTGAAGCCGACGAAGCGCGTCTTGCCGTCGCGCCTGGCCTGATCCAGCGCCTCCACGGCCCCTCCCTTCGCGAAGTGCAGGTCAGGCTCGTTGTCATACACCACCTCGTGGATCTGCCACAGGTCGAGGTGATCGGTTTTCAGACGCCGTAAGGACTGCTCGAGCTGGCGCATCGCGGCCCGCCCATCGCGCCCGTGAGTGCAGACCTTCGTCATCAGAAACACCTCGTTGCGCCGCCCCGCGAGCGCTTCGCCCATGAGCTGCTCGCTTCGGCCGTCGTGGTACTCCCAGGCGTTGTCCATGAAGGTGACGCCGGCGTCCAGCGCCTGCTGCACCAGACGGACGGCGTCCGTTTTGCGCGTCACGAGGCCGAGGTGGTATCCACCGAACCCGATGATGGAAACCTCCACCCCGCTGCGTCCGAACCGTCGTCGAGGGATGTCTCGCATAAGCGCCACGCCGCATCGTAGCGTAGTACACTCCGCGCACGCGACCGATGCGTGGATCCTTTCCGTGCGTGGCCGTGCTTGCCGGTGCGCTGTGTGCAGCTTCCGCGACGGTCCTGGCTGCGCCGCAGGCGTCCGGGCCGCCCGCCCCGAGCACTGTCGAGGGGTCCGCAATAGACGGCCCGACCCCTCCCGTTCCTCCCGAGACGATTACGCGCGACGCCGCGGGCAAAGCGACCGTCCGCGCCCTCCGCCTGGGCGAGCCGCTGCGACTCGACGGCACGCTCGACGAAGGGGTCTACGGCGCGAACCCGCCGTTCGGCGGCTTCATCCAGGTCGTGCCGAAGGCGGGAGCGCCCTCATCCGAGCGGACCGACGTCTGGGTGATGTTCGATACCACGAACATGTACGTCGCCGCGCGCTGCTGGGACTCGGCCCCCCCGGAGAAATGGGTCGCGAACGAGTTGCGCCGCGACACGGCCCAGCTCCGGCAGAACGATACGTTCGGCGTCATGTTCGACACGTTCTATGACCGGCGCAGCGGCTTCATGTTCTACACGAACCCGCTCGGTGCGGTGGCCGACTACTCGGTGGTGGACGAAGGGCAGTCGAACACCGACTGGAATCCGGTCTGGAACGTGCGCACCGGCCGGTTCGACGGTGGCTGGACGGTCGAGATGGCGATTCCGTTCAAGACGCTGCGCTACCGATCCGGCCCGGGGCAGGTGTGGGGCATCCAGCTGCGCCGCTCGATCCGCCGCAAGAACGAGTGGACGTATCTGACGCCTGTGCCCGCGTCGCTCGCCGGGCCGCAGGCGCTCAACCGCATCTCGGCGGCCGGCACGCTGGTGGGGCTCGACCTTCCGCCGGCGAGCCGGAACCTCGAGCTGAAGCCTTATGCGATCTCCCGGCTGACGACCGACCGCGTGCGCAACCCGCCCCTGCTGGTTGATCTGGACTGGGATCTCGGCGGCGACGTCAAGTACGGCGTCACCGCGAACCTGACGGCCGACCTCACCATCAACACCGATTTCGCACAGGTCGAGATCGACGAGCAGCAGGTCAACCTGACCAGATTCAATTTGTTCTTCCCCGAGAAGCGCGACTTCTTCCTCGAGGGTCGCGGAATCTTCGACTTCGCGCGCGGCGGGCCGAGCTCCGGGACGATGATGACCGCCGCCACGAGCGACACGCCGTATCTCTTCTACAGCCGCCGCATCGGCTTGAACCGGAACCGCGTGGTGCCCATTGTCGCCGGCGGCCGGCTCACGGGCAAGGCCGGGCGGTTCGCCGTCGGCGCGATGAACATCCAGACGGGGGAGGAAACCGTGTCCGCCACCCGCCCGACGAACTTCACCGTGCTTCGCGTGAAGCGCGACGTCCTGCGCCGGAGCACGATCGGGGCGATGGCAACGAACCGATCGGTCTCGACGGTGGGGCACAGCGCGAACCAGGGATACGGTGTGGACGGGGCGTTCTCCTTCTACCAGAACGTTGCCATGGGAGGGTATTACGCCCGGACCGCCACGCCGGGACTCGAAGGAGATCCCGAGAGCTACCAGGGGAAGCTCGACTACATGGCCGATCGCTACGGAGCGCGGGCGGAGTATCTGAAGATCGGGGATGGCTTCAACCCCGAGGTCGGCTTCGTGCGGCGCGCGGACATGCGCCGGTCGTTCGCCTCGCTGCGATTCAGCCCGAGGCCGGCGTCGATCAAGGCCGTCAGGAAATTCACGTGGGAAGCGAGCCTCGAGTACATCTTGAACGGCGCGGGCTCGCTCGAGACGCGCCAGCAGTCGGGACGATTCAATATCGAGCTCGACTCGAGCGACCAGTTCACGGTCGAGGCGAACCGCAACTACGAGCTGCTGATTCGACCCTTCGAGGTCGGGCCGGTGGTTGTTCCCACGGGCGGGTACAACTTCAACGACGTTCTGGTGTCGTACGCGCTCGGCCAGCAGCGCCGTGTGTCCGGCACGGTGTCGCTGCAGGCGGGCGGGTTCTACGACGGCACGCTCACGGCCCTCAGCTTTACCGGCGGCCGGGTCTCGATCACGAAGCGGTTCTCGCTGGAGCCGAGCGTCATCGTCAACTGGGTGGACCTGCCTGTCGGCGACGTCACGCAGGAGCTGTACCGTGCGCGTACGGACTACGCGTTTTCAGCGAGGATGTTCGCGAGCGCGCTGCTGCAGTACAACTCGACCGACAACAGCTTCAGCAGCAACCTGCGGTTCCGGTGGGAGTACTGGCCCGGAAGCGAGTTCTTTTTCGTGTGGACCGACGAGCGCGACACGCTGGCGCGGGGCGATGCGGCGCTCCGGAACCGCGCGTTCGTCGCAAAGATCACGCGGCTCGTCCGCTTCTGACCATGGTCACGACCACCAGACATCACATCTCGACACGCGGACAAGGCGACGCGCACGATCTGACCGAGGCAGCCTCTGCCGCCGTCGCCGAATCCGGTGTCACCGCGGGCCTCGTCACGATCTTCGTCGTCGGCTCGACGGCTGCGGTCACGACTATCGAGTTCGAGCCAGGCGCCGTGGCGGACCTGAATCGGCTCTTCGAGAAGCTGGCGCCGCGGGACGGCGACTACCAGCATCACCTGCGCTGGGGAGATGACAACGGCTCGAGCCACGCCCGCGCCGCGCTGCTGGGTCCGTCGCTGACGGTGCCGTTCGCTCAGGGGCGGCTGCTCGTCGGTACGTGGCAGCAGATCATGCTCCTGGAGCTCGATACACGCGCGCGCAAGCGGGAGGTCGTGTTCCAGATCGTCGGCGAGTGACCCGCTGGGCGCTACCTGCTGCCCTGGCGGTCGAGCTCCGCGCGCACGCCTCGCGTGAACTCCGTCACGGGGACTTCGGGATCGGCGGCGCGGCCGGTGAACATCTGGACGCTGCCGTGGCTGACTCTGTACGCACCCTGGGCTCCGCCCACGATGTCATGCACCTCAGGTTCGCTCTGTCGCAGAAACAGAAAGTATTCGTCACTGAGATTGAACGCCGGGAATTCGTTCTCGCGCGCGACAAACGTGCGGCCAGAAATGTCGACGGTTCCCCCCGGCCGCCGGACGGTGATGACGTCCTGCACCCTGAGCCAGCCATTCTGGGGATGGATCGCTTCGACCACTTCGATGGCGTAGTCCGTCAGGACCGCCCGCCCATCGCTCGAGAGACGATCGTTTCGACCGCGAACGACTCCCCGAATGACGAGATCCGATTCGCTCAGCAGCGCCGACGGCGTGAGCTGCGCGTCCTCTGTCACGATGATCTGCTCAGAGACACCATGTACGATGAGCAGATCTCGTATCGATGGGGCCGCCGGCGAGGAGACTTGCGGCAGCGAGAGCGTCAAGGGAATCACGACGAGAGCGTACGTGAGCATCCGTTCCTCCGGTATCGCGGGTAGCACTTCACCCCACCCCCTGGGACGACGTGCGGGCGTCTGACTAGCCCTCGATGGACCAAACGGCGTGCCACCGTGCGGGGCCCCAATCTCGGCCCGAATTGGAGAATTACCGAATCGGCCTTACAGAAATGCGGGCGGATGTCCGGCCGTGGACATTACTTTCGATTTCGCAACGCGGCGTCGGCCGCTTCCAGCTCGTGCTCGCTGAAGACGCGAACGCCCACCGCGCGCAGCGCCGCTGCCGTCACCCCGTCACTCGACAGGCGCGCTCCGCTGAAGCTCCCGTCATGGATCATCGTCGAGCCACAGGAAGGGCTTCCGTCCTTCAGGACCGCCACCGTGATCTCGTGGACACGCACCGCCCGCACGGCAGCGTCCGCGCCGGCGAGGAACTGCGGCGTGACGTCGCGCCCGTCTCGGGTCCGGACCGCCGCGCTTCGAAGGAGAACGGCCGCTCCACCGCCGTGTTGAATCTCAGCGGGGGGCCGCGGCGTCGGCAGGCCGCCTTCCACCTCCGGGCAGAGCGGTACCACCCTGCCTTCCGAGAGCCAGCGCCGGAGGATCGGATGATCGATAAACGCGTCGCCGCCGTGGTACCGGACGCGCTCGCCGAGAAGGCACGCGCTGACCAGCACTCGAGGTTCCGCGGCCATGACGGCCTAGGGTACCACTCGATCCGTAGAATCCGTGGGATCCGTGGTTTCGTAGCCGCCTGAATCAGTGGTTTTGGAAACGCCGGAATCCGTGGTCACCCTGCGCGTCGAGCGCCAGCGGCCGAAGACGCCGATGAGCGCCGCGCCGAGTCCCATCGTCCAGACGACGTACTCGATCAGGAACGCTATCGCGGCCAGCATCCCGGCGAAGATGTACATCGGTCCGCCGACCGCGGCGAACACCCGCGCCAGCAGCAGCGGCGTGAAGATGATGACGATGCCGAGGAGCATCTGCAGATACGGCTGGTCCGCGTTCAAGCCGAGGCGTGCGGCCGCCAGGCGGCCGACGCTGTACGCCGCGCCGACGAATCCACCGAGGAGCACGAACAGCAGGCCGACGATCAGAAACGGCAAAACGAAGGGCAGCAGCAGAATGCCGATGATCGTGATCGCGAGGATTACGCACGTCAGCACGAGCACAGGTAAGTAGAGCAGTTCGGCGAGCACCCCGACGACGGCGACTTGTAGCGGCTCGGCTGTCACCCGATTCGCGATGCGCTCCACCGGATCGCGCGCGATGAGGAGCGCGATCGAACCCAGCAACAGCAGCAGCGTCATCCGGAACACCGTCCCCATCAGCCGTGCGGTGTACGAGAACGGATCGAACAGGAAGAACGCGTTCCACCAGGGCATTCCCCAGAGGCTCACGTTCGGCGCGCCGCCCAGGCCGATCTCTCTGACACTTCCGCTGACGGCGGAGCCCTGAGCTCGCCGCAGGTCCCCGCCGACGACGGTCACGTCGCCGTCGACCCGCGACTCGGGCCCGAGGTCGACGGATCCGAACACGGCGACGACCTGATCGTTCACTTCGCCGTCGATGCGCGACGATCCGAACACCGTGACGACCTGTCCATCGACCACCTGGTCACGATCGACCGTCACGCTGCCGAAGATAGCTATGCGCTCGCCGATGTGCTGGCGCGCGCCACGATCGGGCTGCGTCTCGACCGCGCTCGGCGGCTCCGGGGCGTGCGGCGCCTCGGCCATCCGCGATCCCGCGAAAGCGCCGCGCTGGTCGGCGTCGAGATAGGAGAGCTGCAGGATCAGATCGGCATCCCCTCCGAGCCGGGCGCGAAGCTCCCGCCCCGACACCGGCTCGCCGTCGATCGCGATCTCGCCATCGTTCAGGATCTCGATGAGCATGGCCGGCCGGCGTCCCTTGGATCGCAACGCGATCCCGCGGCTCAGCGGCATGATGTCGTATCGGGCTTCGAGGCGATCGCGCAGATCGTCGAGCGATCGCGCGTCGCTGGACCGTTGGACCGTGAGGGCC
>JBOGJB010000175.1:0-8962 GCA_050745085.1 Vicinamibacterales bacterium | reverse complement strand
CCACCAGACCGAGCGCCTCGGCCATCACAAGCCGCACGATGGCGCCGCGCGACGCACCGAGCGCGACGCGAACGCCAATCTCCTGCGTCCGCCGGCTCACCGAGAAGGCGACGACGCCGTAGACGCCGACCGCCGCGATCGTCAGGGCAAGCGCCGCGAACACGGTCACCAGCCACGTCGTGAACCGCTCGCGCGACACCGACCTCGCCACTACCTCTTCGAGCGTTCGGACGTCGTAGAGCGCGAGGCCAGGCTCCAGTTCGCGGACCGTCTTTCGTACTTCCGGCAGGAGCGTTGCCGGAGCCATGCGGGCACGCACCGCGAGGGCCAGCCCCGATTCCGCGTTCTGCCGGTGCGTGTCGTACACCTCGGGCGCCACCGGCTTGCCGAGGCTGTCCTGTTTCTCGTCGCGCACCACACCGACGATCGTCGCCCACCGCACCTGCGGATTGCGCTGCGGGTTGCCGAACGTTACGCGCCGGCCGATGGGATCGGTGTCCTGGAAGTACATCCGCGCGAGCGTCTCGTTGATGATGGCCACCGCAGGCGCAGATGCCGTATCGGAGGCGGCGAAGTCGCGGCCGCGAGTCAGCGGCAGTCCAATCGCCGCGAAGTAGCCAGGCACGATCGTCTTGTGCCGCAGCTCCCGCCCCCAGACCTCCGGCCGGCCCTCGATGAACAAGTCACCCGTCCAGCCGGAACCCTCAAGCGCGAGGACCGTCGTCCCGCCCGCAGCGGTCACGCCCGGCAGGGCGCGCAGCCGCTCCGCGAGCGTTTCAAAGAAGGCGATCGCCTTCTCGTCGGTGTCGTAGTTCACGCCCGGCAGGTTCACACGGAATGTGATCACGTTGACCGGATCCACGCCCGGCGACACGCGCTGCAGCCGCTCGAAGCTGCGCACGAGCAGGCCGGCGCACGCCACGAGGGCGACCGAGGCGGCCACCTGTCCCACGACCAGCAGCCGGCGTGTCGTGCGGCCGCCGGCACCCGTCGTGCGCGCGCCATCCTTGAGGGACGCGGCGTCGATCCGCGAGCCTTGCCAGGCGGGGACGAGACCGAACAGGAACGCTGTCGCGCCGGCGACCAGCGCCATGAACGCCAGGACCCAGCCGTCGAGCCGCACTTCGTGGAGCCGCGGCAGATCCTCCGGGCTGAGCCGGATGAGCACGCCGAGCGTCCGTTCGGCGACGACGATGCCTATCAGTCCGCCGACGAGCGCGAGCAGGAGGCTCTCGGTCAGGAGTTGGCGGACGAGCCGCAGGCGGGCGGCGCCGGCGTCTTTTCTTCGGGGCTGAACGGGCGGCCGAGTGACGGCGCAACGCCGAGTATCGGGAACAGGTTGGTCGATACCCGGAGCGCCGTGACCGGCTCCGGCTCCCCCTGCGGCGACATCATCGACAGGTCGTTCTGCATGGGGCTCTTATCGTCCATGCCCGGGTAGTACCCGATGTCCTCGAACACGCGGTTCCGCTTCCTCCAGTCGAGCAGGTTGGCGGGCGCCGCTGTCGCGTTGGTCCAGTTGCGCAACGGGTTCGTCTCCCAGATCTGCACGAGGCGATCCGGCTCGCGGAGCGGCAGCGGCTTGAGCAGCACGCCGTAGAGGACGCTGAAGATGGCGGTGTTGGCGCCGATGCCGAGCGCGAGCGTGAGCGCGGCGACGAGGGCGAACGACGGGCGCCCGGCGAGCACGCGGAGCGCGTAACGCAGGTCCTGCAGCAGCATATCGAGGCTCCACTCTTCCTTGCGCAGCCAGAGGGCGTGGACGAGCGCGCCCGACAGGCGGCCGGCGCCAAGCGCACCGCCCCGCCTGGTGTGCCAGGCGAGCTCCGCTTCCCACTCGCGCCGCCACTCGGCGCGCTGCGCGGCGGGCACTACGAGGGCGATCCATCTCAGCACGTCAGCCTCGCCCTCGCGCCGGCGCGACGCGGCCCACGCGCACGGGACCGAGCGCGCGATATCGCTTCAACGCGTCCTCCAGCGCCCGGACGCCCGGCGCGGTCATCCGGTAGTAGCGGCGCGGTGGACGCTTGTCGGCACGCGCCGCCTGCTCGTCCTCCCAGTCGGACCGCAGGTATCCGTCCCGCTCGAGCCGGCTGAGCGCCGGATACACGGTGCCGCTCGGCAGGCCGGTGGCATCGATGACGTCGAATCCGTACTTGTACCCCCGCGCGACGGCGTGGAGCACGCTGACGGCGGCAAAGCTGAGCCCCCGGGCCATGTGGTGAGTAGTTCTACTACATAGGTTGGCCGGCCTCAACGGCGATGTGACGGATGGCGGGACGGGCGCGAACGGGGCGGTCGGAAGTAGGATGAGGGCGGAGGTCGTGACCCGATGAAGTTGACCGCGACGGCCGTGCTCGCCCTTGCCGCGCTCGCAGCACCCGCCGCAGGCCCGACGCAGACCGCGGATGAGATCGTCGCGCGTCACATCCAGGCGCGCGGCGGCTACGAGCGCATCAAGGCGATTCAGACGCTGAAGATCACCCGCACGGTCGTGACGCAGTTCAGCGAGCTGCAGGTCGTCATCCTGAAAAAGCGTCCGCAGTCCTTCCGCGTCGAGCAGACCGCGCCGGGGCAGCCGCCGACGTTCCGCGGCGTCACACCAAACGCGGTGTGGGACCTCGCCGGCGGGCGGCTGACGAACCGAACGCCGCAGGCGGCCGCCGAGGCGCGTGACCTGGACGGCGACTTCGACGGCCCGCTGGTCGATTGGAAAGAAAAGGGGCACGCCATCGAGCTCGCCGGCCGCGAGTCCCTTCCCGGCGGCGACGCGTTCAAGATCCAGATGACCACGAAGAACGGCGTCGCGCGCACGTTCTACATCGACGTGTCCACCTACCTGGTGCGGCGCGTCATGGGGACCACGATCCTGCCAGGAGACCGCAAGGCGAACCTCGAGACCGACATCCTCGGCTACAAGGAAGTGGGCGGCGTGAAGTTCCCCGCCGACATTCAGGAAGACCGGACCGGCGCCGGTCCCGTGCAGACGATCGTCACCTACACGAAGGCGATCGAGATCAACGTGCCGATCGACGACGCGCTCTTCGACCCGCCGGCGTCCCCGCCCGGCGGATCCGGCGCCGCGCCGCAGGCGGATCGGCGCGAGTCGGCAGCTCGAACCAGATCTCGATCTCGTACCCGTCGGGATCCCTCGCGAACAGATACGGCTCACCCGGAACGAACTCTCCCTGGCTCAGAATCGTTCCGCCGGCACGCGTGACCGCCCGCACCGCGGCGTCGATGTCCTTGGGGTCCGTCAGCCGGAAGCCGAAATGCGCGATGCCGCCGCTCATGCCCGCTGGGGATGCCCCGGCGCCGCTCTTTTCCTCGAGCACGATCACGTCGCGGGTGCCGGGCGTCTGGAGCTGGACGAAGCCGTCCTGGTTGTACACCTCGACCGCGCCGAACACGTCCCGGTAGAACTTGGATGCGCGCCGGGCGTCGCGCACGACGAGCGCGATGTGCGTCAGGCCGTACGTCTTGACCGCCGCCATCAGCGGTTCGCCTGCTCGGTCGCCCGGCTCCCGCGCGCGACGGGCCCGCCGACGAGCGCGTTGAACACCAGCTTGAAGGTCCCCTGCGTCTGCGCGCGGTGCTGCGGCCGGAAGCCGATGAGCACCACCCGGCCGTTCCCCTGCTTGATCGCCACCATGGCCGCCTTCTTCGCGATCACCGACTCGCCGAGCAGCCAGCCGCTCGCCAGGATGTCGCGGTCGACGAACGTGACGACGGTCTCGATCTCCTCGTTGCGCTCGGTCGGGACGATCTCGTACGCCTGACTGCCGGCGAGGAACGTGGCCAGCGCCTGCGCCGGCATGCCGTACGCGAGCGGGTGCGTGTTGTCCACCTTCACGTTGAGCGTGGAGCCCGGACACCAGAACTCGACGGGTTTGCGGTCCCCGACGACGTTGCGCAGCGGCAGGCCGAAGCGCTCGATCGGCAGCGAGCCCGCCTCACCGAACGTCACGAGCGTGCCGCCCTTCTGGACGAACGCCTTCAGCGCGTCCGCGCCTTCCTTGCCGAACCCGCTGCGATATTCAGGCGGGACGTTCGCCGGCGGGCCGCCGAAGCCGCCGCGGCCCCGCGCCGCTGCGGCGGCGCCCTCGGTCCGCTCGCCGGTCATCGCCGCCACCGAATCGGCCGGCAGAATGATCACGTCGTACTTCGCCTCGAGACCGCCCGCCTTGATCTCCGCGTCCATCAGGCTCGTGTACGGAAACCCCCACTGCTCGAGCACCCACCGCGTCCAGCCCTCGTCCATGTTGCCGCCGCCGTACCGCTGGTACATCCCGATGCGCTGCCGCTTGACCGCGTGAGACACGATTCCTGACGATCCGCGTCCATCTGCGTCGATCTGCGGCTTGCGTTCATCTGCGTTCAGCTGCGGCTTGAAGTCGACACCTGTCCTCTTCGCGACGTCCGCGAGGGCCGCGGTGGGGCCGGAGCTGACGATGAAATCGCCCGGGCGAAGCCCGGAGGCGGATGCCCGATCGACGCGCCGGACGGCGATACCTCTGTCGAGGAGGATATTGACGGCCCGGAACGCGTCGTTCAGCCGGCCGTCGAGGGCGTAACCGTCCGCGTCGGGGACCTTCCCGACCGGCTCGATCGCCGCGGTCACCTTCACGAGGTCCGCCTTCACGGGTTCCTCGACCGGCTCGACCCGGACCCCCATGAATTCGAACATCGTGTCGGTCGACATGTCGTACGGCCGGATCGGGTTGCCCTCGCGATCGCGGGTGTATGTGTTGTCGGGATACAACGTGCGGCCGAGCAGATAGCGCGCGACCGCCATCTTCGGCTGCGCCATCGAGACGACGTACGAGCCGGCGCCAAAGGCCATCCCGCCGGCAGTAAAGTCGGCGCGCGCCTGGTGGATCTCGAGTCCCTGCACGAGCAGCTTGTTGACCATCCGCGTCATCGTCAGCGGGTCGTGCTGCCGAGCGGCGATGACGTACGCCGCGGGCTGCCCCTGCGCGCCGCGCTCGGTCTGGCGCTTCGCCTTCAGGTAGGCGTTCCACAGGACGGTCTCGCGGTTGCGGGCCGCGATGTCGAGCGTCGCCCACGCCGCGATCTTCTGCTGCTCGACGATGTCGCGCAGCCGCCACCAGCCGCCCGGCCACGGGTTCGGAAAGGTCGTCTGGGGCTCGTACTCGGGCAGGCCGCGCGAGCCACCCTGTAACTGATCGGGATGCAGGAAGAGCGGCGTCGCCAGCCTCGCGCTCGCCGACTCGGTCAGCATGCCGGCGATGTTGTGGAACGGCGTGATCCAGTGGAAGCCGAAGTGCCCCCAGCCGGAGTAGATCGCCGCATTGACGATGCCGGACCGGTTGGCTTCCTCTTCCTTGTAGGCGATGTGCGCGCCGTACCAGCTCATCTCGCGCCACACGAGCGGATCGGCGCCGGGCCGGATCGGCTCCGCGTACGGCGGCACGTACAGGCGCGCGCCGTACGCGCCCATCTGATGGTGGTCGATGTAGGCCTGCGGGATCCAATCGCGGAAGAGCACCTTCGCCGCGTACTGCGACTCCACCATGCTGGTCTGGAACGCGTCGCGATTGTTATCGTGACCGATGTACTTGTGGTACAGCCACGGCAGGCCCGCCCCCTCGTACTCGGTCCCGACGTATTTCTTGTACCAGTCGGCTACCATGATCTGGCCGTCGGGGTTGAAGCACGGGATCATGATGCTGATGACGTTGTCCAGCACGCGCTCGGTGTCGGCGTCGCGCCTCGACACCAGCTCGTAAATGAACTCGGGCGCCGTCTGCGCGGCGGCGACTTCGGTCGCGTGCAGGCCGAACGACTGCACGACGACCGCCTTGCCGTCGCCGGCGAGCTTCCTGATCTCCGCTTCCGGGATGCCGCGCGGGTCGCTCAGCTTCGCGTTGATCTCGCGGAGCTGCTCCAGCTTCGCCACGTTCGCCGGCGACGAGACGATCACGAGGAGGAACGGGTTCCCCATCGTCGACGGCCCCATGTCGATGACCTTGAGCTTGCCGCTCTCCTTCTCGAGCTGCTTGTAGTAGTCGACCATCCGGTCCCAGCGCGCGAGCGCGCGATCTGCGCCGAGCTGATGGCCGAAGAACTTTTCGGGCGCGGTGATCTGACTCTGCCCGGCGGCCGTGGAGACCGCGCCGGCAATCAGCACCATCGCAACAGCGCCTCTCATCGTTCTCATGGAATCACTCCGCGACGCCTCACTGCAGCACGAGGCGTCCATTCCGAACCAGGGTTTCGCCGTTCACGCTGACGGTCGCATCGGTAAAGAAGATCCATCTGACGAAGCCGCCACGGACATTGCCGCCCAGCTCCTCGTTGTCGCCGACACTCATCCGAACCACACCCTCGCCGTAGCCGTAGTACGGAACGGTCGCGTCACCCTTTGGCGGAACGAGCCTCGGGTTGAAGCCGAGGCAGAACTCGCGGAACTCGGACGCGCCGGGCGTGGCCAGCAGCTGCTTCAGGGCATTCAGCCCCTGCCCGGCCGCGGCGTTGACGATTCGCCCGCGCTCGAACTCGAGCCTGACGTCGGTGGCGCGCCCATCACCGATCGGGAACGAGGCGATCGCCATGATGCCGGTGACCGACGCTTCGACCGGCGCGACGCGCATCACGCCCGCGGGCAGCTCGACGTGCCGATCGATCCGCATCCTGCCCTTCGACGTGCGCTCCTTCGACCCGTCGCCGTTCTGCCGATTGAACGGACGCTCGCCGACGCGAAAGCGGATGTCGGTGCCGCGGGGAGCGGTCACGCGAACCTCCCCGTTTCGGAGGAGCGCGGCCGCCCGATCCATCCGGGCGTCGAGCGCGTCGTAGTCGATCTTGAGTGCGTCGAGATAGAGGCGATCGTACGCGGACGTGTGCTTCGCCGGCAGGCCATCGTCCCGCAGCGTGCCCTCGACCCAGTGGAAATGCAGCTCGCGCCGCGAGCCGCCCACGTCCACCCATTTCGTGAGTGCCTGCCGATCGGCGGCACCGGTGATAGCGGACGCGCCCGGCAGCCACACGTAGACGTCGGTCCGCGCGAGCCGCGCATCGAGGTCGGTGACCGGCCCCGCTCCAAGCGTCTCGACCTTCGCGCCCGCGCGCTCGAGCGCCGCCCGAGCGGCCGGTTCGAGTGCGGGCATCACATCCGGGTTGAGTCGCAGGAGGACGCGCTCGCCGGACGCAATCTTCAGCGCCTGAGCGATGCGCACCGCCATCTCATCGTACGGCAGCGACTGAGCCGCGAGCCAGGCCGGGATCGCCGCGGCTCCCGCTGCGACTGCGGCGCATCGTGCCAGTGCTGCAGGACGCATGGCTCGGGGAGGTTGTATCAGAAAGACGGCCGGCCGGATCCAGCAATCCGGTGCCGATCCCCCTGCCTGACAGTTCCGGCCTTTCCCGCAGGTTCCGCCCTCCTCAACGAACGGTGAACCGTTTGCCGCAGGAACTCGGCCTGCCTGGCGAGCGGACCGCGATTACGGATCTGACGATCCGGCGAATCCGGCGCCGCGCGCGTCTGAACTGAAGGCCTGTCACGTCGAGCCGGGTGCGTGCTGACGCGTGGAACGTCCACGCGTACGGGCAGCGCGCCCGCCGCCCGGCGCTGGAGGTTCGCGACGATAACACGACAGCGTAGGCCCGACCTTCAGGTCGGGCGTGGGCATTACCCGGGCGTCGGGATGATCCCGGCACGCCCGGCCTGAAAGGCCGGGCCTACGCCGTAGGTGTCAACGCCCCGAGCCGCCAGTTGGGGTCGTCGTCCGCGTACTGAGCTGCTTCTGCAGCTCCTGGACTGCGACCTCCAGCTCGCGATCGCGCCCGGCGAGGTTGTCCTCCGGCGTGTTCTCGACGACGATGTCGGGCGGCACACCGAAGTTCTCCATGTTCGTCTTCTGCGGGTCGGCGAGAAACACTCCGGTTCCGGGCGTCCGGACCGTCGAGCCGTCGATGAGCGAGTAGCTGCCCGTGCCGATGACCGCCCCGGCGGTCGGCGAGCCGATCACTTTACCGAGGCCGAGCGCGCGGAAGCCGGCCGGGAACATCTCGGCGTTCGATGCCGAGCGCCAGTTCTGCATCACGACCTTCGGCCCGAAGAAGCCGGAGAAGGGACGCGCGTTCGGCTCCGTGCCGCGCGGCTGCCAGATCTGGTACTCGCGCTGGACCAGGATGCCGAGCAGCTCCTGGTCGATGTTGCCGCCGCCGTTCCAGCGCTGATCGATCACGAGCGCCTCCTTGCTACGGTTCTCGCGCAGCTCCTTCTCGAACCGGCGCAGCGACGGCTGGTTCATCGCCTGGATGTGCAGGTACCCGATGCGCCCGTTCGACAGCTTGTCCGCCATGGCGCGGCGCTCCTTGACCCAGCGCTCGTAGCGAAGCTGGTTTTGCGCGCCCTGGTTGATCGGCGCGATGCGCGTCTTCCACGCCCCTTGGTCCACCGGCTTGCTGTTGAAGGTGACCTCGACCTTGCGATTCAGGCGATAATTGAGCAGCGCCCAGTACTCGTCGCCCGCCTTCACCGGCTTGCCGTTGATCGCGAGCAGGTAGTCTCCCGTCGAGACCTTGACCCAGTCCTTGTCGGCGGGTCCCTCCGCGTAGACGTACGCGACGCGATACCGTCCCGCCTTCTCGTCGGCCACGAGATCGAGGCCGAGATAGCCGGTCGATGCGCCATCGCGTCCGCCGCCCGGCCCCCCGCCGCCCGGCGCGGCGCCGGTATGCGACGCGTTCAGCTCGCCGATCATCTCGTTGATGATGTTCAGCAGCTCCTGGCGGTCGCCGACGTGCGCGACGAGCGGCTCGTACTTTACCTTCGCCGCGTCCCAGTCGAGCCCGTGCATCTTCGGGTCGTAGAACCGGTACTTCATCGTCCGCCAGGCGTCGCCGAACATCTCGGCCCACTCGGCGGGGCGATCGATGCGGACCCGTGTCGTGAAGGTCACGCGCCGCCGCGCGGCGTCGCGCCCCGGACCGGGCG
>JBOGJB010000174.1:0-7519 GCA_050745085.1 Vicinamibacterales bacterium | reverse complement strand
GGGTCAGATCCAGGCAGAGGTTGCCAAGCGTGAGCTCGTTGAAGCCAACCTTCGACTTGTTGTATCGATCGCCAAGAAGTACACAAACCGCGGACTTCAGTTTCTCGATCTGATTCAGGAAGGCAACATCGGCCTGATGAAGGCCGTCGACAAGTTCGAGTATCGCCGGGGCTACAAGTTTTCGACCTACGCGACGTGGTGGATCCGCCAGGCGATCACGCGGGCCATCGCGGACCAGGCGCGCACGATCCGCATCCCCGTCCACATGATCGAAACCATCAACAAGCTGATTCGCACCTCGCGCGCGCTCGTGCAGGAGCTGGGGCGCGAGCCGACCTCGGAGGAGATCGCCAAGCGGATGGACATCCCCGTGGCGAAGGTGCGAAAGGTGCTGAAGATCGCGCAGGAGCCCATCTCGCTCGAGACGCCGATCGGCGAGGAAGAGGATTCGCATCTTGGCGATTTCATCGAGGACCGCAACGTCGTGTCACCGGCCGACGCGGTCATCAACCTGAACCTGAAGGAGCAGACGGACCAGGTGCTGAAGACGCTGACGCCTCGGGAGGAGAAGGTCATCAAGATGCGGTTCGGCGTCGGCGACGGGTCGGAGCACACGCTGGAGGAAGTAGGCCAGAGCTTCGCCGTCACGCGCGAGCGCATCCGCCAGATAGAGGCCAAGGCGCTCCGAAAGCTGCGGCACCCCTCCCGGAGCCGCAAGCTTCGTGCGTTTCTCGAAGGGCGATCGTAGAATTGCCCGGGCCCATAGCTCAGCGGTTAGAGCCGCCGGCTCATAACCGGCCCGTCCCAGGTTCGAATCCTGGTGGGCCCACCATAGTTAGCTGCAATGTCGAATGACGAATGCCGAATGACGAATCGGACCGCGCCGGCAACACGCCGGGGCGAGCGCAGTCCCCTTCGGCCTTCGGCCTTCGGCCTTCGGCATTCCTGGACATGCTCCCCGACCTGGAACGCTTAGTCCGCCTCCAACAGATCGAGACCGCCGCCGAGAATGGCCGGCGGTGGCTCGAAACCCTTCCCGCCGATCACCAGGCTCTCGATTCCCGGCTCGCCGCCACCCAGGGAGCGCTCGACGATGCGAAGTCCCGCCTGGCGGCGTCGGCGACCGCGCGCCGGGATATCGAAAAAGAGCTGGGCGTGGTGCAGTCTCGCCTCTCCAAGTTCAAGGATCAGCTGATGGAGGTGAAGACGAACAAGGAATACCAGGCTATGCAAAAGGAGATCGCCACGGCCGAGCGCGAAGTGCGCTCGTTCGAGGATCGCATTCTCGACAAGATGGAAGAAGCCGAGGGGCTGCAGGCGGAAGTCAAACGGGCCGAAGCGGACTTGAAGAAGGAGCAGGCCGCAATTGCCGACGCGCGCCGGACGCTCGAGACGGAACGTGGACGCGTCGAGTCGAACGTCGCGAAGCTCTCGGCCGATCGCGCCGCGCTCGTCGGCGAGATCGCGTCCCCTGCCCTCGCGCTCTTCGATCACATCAGCCGCTCGCGCAAGGCCCCCGCCGTCGTCGAGGCGCGCGAGGGGCATTGCAGCTTCTGTCACGTCCGGCTCCGGCCGCAGGTGTTCAACGAGATCCGGCGCAACGACCAGCTGATTCAGTGCGACAGCTGTCAACGGATCCTCTATTTCGCCGGTTCCCCAGCCGTCGCCGAGCCCCAGGCGCAAAGCCCCAAGCCCTGAGTTGCGAACCCACGAGGCATGAACCCGACGCACGGCCCGAGGCCCGACGCACGGCCCGAGGCTCGAGGGCCCGACGCACGGGCCGAGGCCCGAGGCCCAAGGAACCAGGCACGAATGATCATCGCCTACATCGACGGCGGCGCGCGGGGCAACCCCGGTCCCGCGGGATACGGGGTCCGCATCGAGACACGCGACGGCACGCTGCTGACCGAGCTGCATGCTCCGCTCGGCATCGCCACGAACAACGTCGCGGAGTACAACGGCCTGCTCGCCGCGCTGAGGCATGCCGCGGAGGCGGGCCATCGCGATCTGCTCGTGCGATCCGACTCGGAGCTGCTCGTGAAGCAGATGCGCGGAGAGTATCGCGTGAAGCATCCGGGCCTGCAGCCGCTGCACCGCGAGGCGTCGTCGCTCATCGGGCGGTTCGACCGCGTGCGGTTCGAGTACGTGCCGCGCGCGGAGAACGCCGAGGCGGATCGGCTCGCCAACCTGGCGATGGACGAAGCGCAGGCGTCTGCGGACCTGACCTAGCTCTCCGAACCGGCCCGCCCTGAGCGAGCGAAGCGAGTCGAAGGGCGCAGCCTGATCGCAGCGAGCATCCGCCCCGCCCGGTCGCCATCCGCGCGGCGCGAGTGAAAGACGCCCGCGTGGGTCTTCGTGCAGAGATCCGCGGTGTGGATGTTCGCGGGCAGAACGCCCGCCCCTTCCAGCTGATCCCGTGCCGCGCGCCAGAGATCGAGGTGGAGCGTACCCGCCGCGCGAGGCTCGAACCAGCGATCCAGGAGCCCGTCGTGATGCCCGGCCTGGCGGAAGGCGCTGTGCGTGGTCTCCCCCACTTCGTAACAGCAAGGTCCGATAGACGGGCCGACGGCGACGACGAGCCGGGCCGGGCGGATGCCGTGGCGCTCCTGCAGCGCCTGGACCGCGGCGATCGCGGCGCGCGCGGCCATGCCTCGCCAGCCCGCATGGACCGCGGCGACCGCCCGTCCGCTGTCTTCAGCCATGAGAATGGGCACGCAGTCAGCGACGCGGACGCCGATGGCGGCGGTGGGATCGTCGGTCACGATCACGTCCGCTTCGGGGCGGCGCCATGGACGCGGGCGGCTCCGCGACGCCACGGCGACCTCGGCGGCGTGCACCTGTTTCACGAGCAGGAGGTCTTCGATCGCCACCTCCATCGAGGCCGCGACCGCTGCCCACTCGTCGTCGCGGTCGCGTAGCGTCAGCGCCCGGCTGGTGAACAGGTGCGGTGCGACCGCGGCGAGCGGTGCGCACTGGAGCGCTGCGCCCCACGGCTCTTGCGTCCACCGGAAGCTCCCGCTAGGCTGGGGGCGCGGTATGTCCATACTCGGCATCGGTCTCGACGCCACCGAGCTCGCGCGGATCGACGACGTGCTGCGGCGTCACGGCGACCGCTTCATGCGGCGCGTGTTTACGGACGGCGAGATCGAGTATTGCACACGACGCCGCTTCCCAGCGCCGCACTTCGCCGGCCGCTGGGCGGCGAAGGAAGCGGCGATGAAGGCGCTCGGCACGGGCCACGCGCGTGGTGTCCTTTGGAGGGACGTCGAGGTCGTGCGGCGCGGCGGCCCCCCGCAACTGCAGTTGCACGGCGCCGCAGCCCGGCATGCGGCGCGGCTCGGGGTCACGCGGGCGCTCGTCACCATCACGCATTGCGAGACGCTTGCGATCGCCCAGGTGCTGCTGCTGGCGGACTGACAGCAACTCCGGTTTCCATTTCCTCTCATCCGCGCGGCCGGCGGCGAGCCTCCGTCCATCCGACCGGACCGCAACACTCGCGATCATCGCAGTTACAGCGACGCACGGGGCACTGCCCGCACCGGGCACCTCCTTTGCCTTTCCCCGAACGGACGCAAGCGCTGCCGCAAAGGAGAACGGAAATGGTCGTCAAAATCCAGGTGAACGAGAAGGGCAACCCTCCAGGAAAGCTGGCGGAAGCGGAGCTGCATTTCACGAGCGGTCCCCTGGAGGGGCTGAAGCTGATCGGCTTCTCGATCTGGGAGCGACGCACCGGCGGCGGCCGCAACGTTACCTTTCCGGCGCGTCAGTATTCCGTGAACGGCGAGCGCCGCAGCTTCGCGCTGCTCAGGCCGATCAGCGACACGACGGCTCAGGATCGGATCCGCGAGATGGTGCTGCAGGCCTACGCCGAACTCGAAGCGCAGACGGCGGTGAGCGCGTAGACGGATTGAAGGAATTGACGGGTGCACTCCGGTGCACTGGGGTGCGCGGGGGTGCGGGGCACTTTGGTGCTCTCGGTGCTGGTGCAATGGGTGCTCATGCAGGATGGTGGCGCGCCGGAGAGCTGGGAAGCAGGGCGTCGCACCCAGGGCACCAGCACCAGGGGCACCCAGGGCACCGCACCCCAGTGCACCCGAGAGCACCGGAGTGCACCTGATTAGGAAAGGACCGGCAGGAACTTCGCGTTGTCGGCCTGCCGCTTCGGCGGCAGCGTCCACTCTTCGCGGAGCGCCTTGTCGAACTCCGCGCGGAAAAAGCTCTCCTTCATGCCGCCGTCGATGATGTCCCACGGCAGCACGGGGTCGCCGCTCCGATCTCGGAATATGTAAGCGTCCGCGTCGACGCCCGTCTCGGCCACCGCCGCGCGCCAGTTCCCCCCGTTGCGCTCGGCGGCCACGATGGCGGGCGCGACGCGACGGTCGCCGAGCGAGAGCAGGGCCTGGTAGTACGAATGGCGTTCGGACTTGATCGTGAAGTACACGTTGTCCACGTCCGCGACGAGCGCCTTCAGGCGCTTGGTCTTCCGCTCGATCGCGTCGCGGCGCTCCATCGGGAGCCACTGATACGCCGTCCCGGGTTTGGGCACGAGCGGGTTCACGCTGGCGACGATCCGTCCGATCCGGCCGCGCGGGCGAGCGTGGGTCAGCATGATGTCGTGCATCTGCAGCGTCAGATCCCGGATGGCGACCAGGTCGTCGTCTGTCTCGGTCGGCAGGCCGATCATGTAGTAGAGCTTCAGGTTCTCGATGCCGCTCGAGAAGATCAGATCGGCCTTCTCGAGAATCTCCGCGTTAGTCACCGTCTTGTTGATCACGCGCCGGAGACGATCGGAGCCGGTCTCCGGCGCGATGGTCAGCGTGCGCTCGCCGCTCTCGTGGAGCTGACGGACGATGTTGGGCGTCAGGTCGTCGAGCCGCAGCGAGGCGGGGCTGATCGAGTAGCCCATCTCGGCGAGGCCCGCGAGAATCTCCTCGATCTGCGGGTGATCGCAGAGCGCGATGGACACCAGCCCGGCGCGTTTCGAGTGCGTCCTGGCGCGCGAGGCGAGCGAGAGAATGCGCTCGGCCGGGAACGCGCGCACGGGCAGGTAATTGTAGCCCGCCCAGCAGAACCGGCACAGGTTTGCGCAGCCGCGGACGACCTCCACGAGGAACCGCGAGCCGAATTCGGTGTCGGGCGTGAAAATCACCGTGGAGGGCGGATCCATCTGCTCGGTGGTTTTCACGGCAGCCTTGCGCACGGTGGGGGGCGCGCCGCTGCCCTCGCGTGGCTCCCAGCCGGCAATCCGGCCGTCCTCCGAGTACCGCACGTCGTAGAGCGACGGCACGTAGAATCCGCGCTCGCCGGCCAACCGGCGCAGCAAGTCGGCGCGGTCCGCCGCTTCGGCTACGCACCGAGCGAGCGCGGGGACGAGCGCTTCCCCCTCACCGGCGGCGATCACGTCTGCGAACAGCGCGAGCGGTTCCGGGTTGACGAACGTCACCGCGCCGCCAATGACGACGAGAGGAGAACCTCTGGAGCCTTGAGAACCCTGAGAATCCTTAGAACGTTCTTCCGCGTACACCGGCATCCCGGCCAGTCGGAGCATCGTGAGCACGTTCGTGTAGTCCCACTCAAACGACACCGAGAACGCGAAGATGTCGAACTCGTTGACCGGCGTCTGCGACTCGACCGTCAGCAGCGGCGCGCCCGACTCGAGCGTGGCGGCGAGCTCCTGCTTCGCCGGCAGGAACACGCGCTCGCACACGACCTCCTCCAGCTCGTTGAACAGCCGGTAGGTCGTCTGGAACCCGAGGTTCGACATGGCGACGAAGTACGTGTTGGGGAACGCCAGCGCGACGCGCAGGCGGCCCGCGTGGGGCTTGACGATGTAGCCCGTTTCACGGGCGAGAACCCCGCGCAGGCGCTCACGCTGCTGCCACGTTTTCATGTCTTCTTAGAGCGGTAGCGGCCGGCCTTAGCCGAACCGGTTATGAATGAAGAACTTCTTGGCACACCGGTGAGGAGGCTAACGCTCAAACGGCGGCGCTCACCTCTCCCGTGGATTTACGTAGTGTATCACGCGCGCGAGGCGCGCAGCGTTCCCGGTTCCGGGTGCGGCGCGAGTCCCTACGCTTCCGTCTGGCGTCGCAGGAACGCCGGCACGTCGAGCGGCGCGAACTCGGGTCCGGGCGTCTCCGGGCCATCTGCCAGTGTCAGCGCCGGCTGAGCCGGCAGGTCGATCGCGGGGCGCCGGGCGATCGCGACGCTCGCGGCGTGGCCGGCGGCGGCGATGCGCTCGTCCTGCTCCTGCCGCCACGACGTGTACGCATCGAGATCGACCGGCGTCTCCGCCTGCGAGCCCTTGCCGAGCTTCGCGCCATCGCGATCGAAGCCAGTGGCGATCACGGTGATCTTCACCTTGCCGCTCATCTTCTGATCGACGACCGCGCCAAAGATGATGTTCGCCTCTTCGTGCGCCGCTTCCTGGATGATCGCCGACGCCTCGCTGACCTCGACCAGCGACAGGTCGGGCCCGCCCGTGACGTTGATGATCACGCCGCGCGCCCCTTTCACCGAGGCGTCCTCGAGCAGCGGGCTCGAGATCGCGGCGTTCGCCGCCTCGACGGCGCGCGACTCCCCGCCCGCGATCCCCGTGCCCATGATTGCCATGCCCATGCCGGACATGATCGTCTTCACATCCGCGTAGTCGAGATTGATCAGCCCCGGAACGAGGATCAGGTCCGAGATCCCCTGGATGGCCTGCCGCAGCACGTCGTCGGCGGTCGCGAACGCGTCGGTAATGGCCGTCGCACGCGCGATCGTGGCAAGCAGCCGTTCGTTCGGGATCGTAATGACCGTATCGACCGCGTCGCGCAGCTCGCCGAGGCCGCGCTCGGCCTGGATCTTCCGCTTGTTCCCCTCGAACTTGAACGGCTTCGTCACGACCGCGATTGTCAGCGCTCCGAGCTCGCTCGCGAGGCTTGCGATGACCGGCGCCGCGCCAGTGCCGGTGCCACCGCCCAGGCCAGTCGTGACGAACACCATGTCGGCGCCGTCGAGCGCCTCGATCAGCTTGTCGGTGTCCTCGAGCGCCGCCTGCCGGCCGATGTTCGGATCGGCCCCGGCGCCGAGCCCTTTCGTGAGCTTGCCGCCGATCTGAATCTTCATCGGCGCGGCATTGCCCCTGAGCGCCTGGACGTCGGTGTTGGCGACGATGAACTCGACCCCTTCCAGCCCGGTGTGCACCATGCGGTTGACGGCGTTGCTGCCGCCGCCGCCGACGCCCACCACCTTGATCCGCGCGCCGGTACGCCTGTCCTCGTCGAGTGTCAGGCGAAACGAGTCTGACATGTGGCCTCCTAAAAGAATTCCTTGAACAGCCCGCGCAGCCGGCCGGCCACCCGCCCAAACGCGCCGGCGGCGACCGCGCGCGCCGGCTCACCGGCCCGGTTGCGATGCGCGTACATCACGAGCCCGACCGGCGTCGCGAACGCCGGGCTGCCGACGTGGTCCGCGAGGCCGCCGGCGCCGGCCGGCGCCCCGCGGCGGATCGGCAGATCGAAGATCTGCTCGGCGA
>JBOGJB010000173.1:0-6043 GCA_050745085.1 Vicinamibacterales bacterium | reverse complement strand
GGCCGGACGTCATCGTCACCGACAACGCCTTGACCCAGGCGGTGTCTGACCTGCGCCAGGCGCTCGGCGACAACGCCTCCTCTCCCCGCTTCATCCAGACGGTTGCGCGGCGCGGGTACCGCTTCATCGCGCCGGTCACGGTGGTCGAGGAAGCGCAGCCGGCGACGACCGCGCCCATGCGATCCGCGCGCGAGACCTCGAGCCTCGATGCGGCCCAGGCCTTCACCGACGGGAAGCTGAAGTTAGAAGCGCTCGACGCGGATCTGGTCGGCAAGGCGGTCGCCGACTTCGCGCGCGCCGCGGCGCTCGACCCGCGCTATCCCGCGCCGCACGTCGGGCTGGCGAACGCGCGCTTCTACGAGTACGAGCTGTCGCGGGCTCGCAACCGCCCGGATCACGCGCTGCTCGCCGCAGCGATCGACCACGCGAAGCGTGCCATCGAGCTCGATCGGGATTTTGCCGAGGCGCACGCCACGCTCTCATTCCTGCTGGTCAGCGCCGGCCGCGCGAGCGAGGCCTTGTCGGCGGCGCGCCACGCCGTGCGCCTCGACCCCGCGAACTGGGCGCACCACTTCCGGCACGGTCACGCCGCGTGGGGCTCCGAGCGGCTCACGGCGCTCGGCACCGCGCTGAATCTGTATGCCGAGTTCGCGTACGGCCACTTCGAGACCGCGATGGTGCACATCGCGCGCGGAGATCTCGATCGGGCCGAGCACGCGCTGCGCGAAGGCGTGATTGTGCAGGACCGCCAGGCGGGGCGCCGCGAGCGGTTCCCCGCGCGGGGCCTGCACTGGCTGCTCGGCCTGGTCCGGCTGGGACGCGGCGACGCCGCCGAGGCGGCGGTGGAGTTCGAGCGCGAGACGGTGCCGAACGCGCAGCTCTACGCGCCGGAGTTCGCGATGAACGCGTTCGACGGTCTTGGCTTCGCCGCGTTGGCCCTCGGCGATGCGGCCCGCGCGTCGGAGAGCTTTCGCCGCGCGCTGGAGCTGTTCCCAGGACACGCGCGTTCGCACGTCGGTCTCGCCGTCGCGTTCGATCGTGGCGGACGCGGTGGGGCCGCCGCGGGAGAGCTGGCGCGTGCGCGTCAGGCAGCCGCCGATCTGACCCGCGGCGGGCGCATCGCCGAGGCCCGCCTGGTCGAGGCGTTCGAGCGGGTCGCCGCCGCCGCGCCGGAGGAGGCCTGCGAGGCGCTCGAGCGTCTGCTCGGCGTCGAGGGGCACTATTTCGCCGGCTGGACGATCCCGATCGAGCCGCTGCTCGCGTCGCTCAGAGGACAGTCGCGGTTCGATCGCGTACTGGCCACGGTCGCCGAACGCGCGGGCTGACGCGCCACAAACCCCTTCCTCATAGTTTTTCAGGCTCTCTCAGCCGCCCCTCACGACTTGAGCCGGCGCCGCCGCGTATCGTCGGTCGTAGGACGAGGGTTCAGCCCGGTTCGAGCGAATAGTCGTGGAGGGCTTGTCCATGGTCGCGGTTGCCGAACGCACGATCGTCAACGACGTCCACTCGCAGCTCAACGCCACGTCGGTGGAGGCGGTCCTCCGGCCGCGCTCGATCGAGGAGCTGCAGGGGATCGTCCTGGCGGCGCGCGAGCGGCGCGCGAAGGTCAGCGTCACGGGAGGCCGCCACTCGATGGGAGGGCAGCAGTTCGGTGATGCAACCGTGCTCGTCGACATGACCGCGATGGATCGCATCCTGTCGTTCGACGAGGGCGCCGGTCTGGTCACCGTCGAGGCCGGCATCATGTGGCCGGCGGTCATCGACGGGCTGATCCAGCGGCAGACGGGCCATCTGCTCCAGTGGGGCATCGTTCAGAAGCAGACCGGGGCCGACCGTCTGACGATCGGCGGATCGCTCGGCGCCAACATTCACGGCCGCGGCCTCTCGCTGCGCCCGTTCGTGGACGACGTGGAGGCGTTCACGCTCGTGGACGCGGACGGCTGCGTGCGGCGGTGCAGCCGCCAGGAGCACGCGGATCTGTTCCGGCTGGCGATCGGCGGCTACGGGCTCTTCGGCTTGGTCGCCACCGTCACGCTGCGGCTGCGCCCGCGGCGCAAGATCGAGCGGCGCGTGGGGGCGCAGACGACCGACGGTTTGATGGCTCGCTTCGACCGCCGGATCGGCGACGGCTTCGAGTTCGGCGACTTCCAGTTCGCGATCGATCCAGCCTCGCTCGGGTTTCTCCATGCCGGCGTCTGCTCGTGCTACCGGCCGGTCGCCAGCGACGTCGAGATCCCTGACGGTCAGCGCGAGCTCGGGGCGCGCGGCTGGCGCGAGCTCGTCCGGCTCGCACACGAGGACAAGCGGCGCGCCTTCGATCTCTACGCGCACCACTATCTCGCGACCGAAGGGCAGGTCTACTGGTCCGACACGCACCAGCTCGCCGAGTACCTCGACGATTACCACGCGGCGCTCGACGGCGGCGGCCCGGACCGCGCCACCGAGATGATCGGCGAGGTGTACGTCCCTCGTGCCGCGTTCGAGGCGTTCTTCCAGGACATCCGGGACGACTTCCGGCGGAACGACGTCAACCTGATCTACGGCACCGTGCGGCTGATCGAGCGGGACGAAGAGACGTTCCTGGCCTGGGCCAAGAACCGGTGGGCGTGCGTCGTCGTGAACCTGCACACCGAGCACACGCCGGAAGGCATCGCTCGATCGGCGGACGATTTCCGGCGGCTCATCGATCACGCGCGGCGCTACGGCGGCAGCTACTACCTCACGTATCACCGCTGGGCACGGCGCGATCAGGTGGAGGCATGCTATCCGCAGATCCGCGAGTTCCTGAGGCTCAAGCGCGAGCACGATCCGGACGAGCGGTTCGAGAGCGACTGGTACCGGCACTACAGGGCGATGTTCGCCTGAGGAGTCAATCATGGTCAGACGTGCGCTGCTCATCGCGTGGGTCGTTGTGCTGGCGGCGTCGGGAAGCCTGGAAGCGGGGCAGGAGCAACCAGGGACACAGCAGGTGCGCCTGCGCGACGGGTCGGTGCTCTTCGGGACCGTCGAAGTGTCTGGGGACGACCACATCGTCTTTCGCACCATCGGCGGCGCTGAGGTCCGGATCGCGCGCGACTCCATCGTTTCAATCGCGCCGGCCACGGGCGACGTGGTCGCCGGCGAGTTTCGGCCTGCCGATCCGAACGCCACGCGGCTGCTGTTCGCTCCTACCGGCCGCGCGCTCAAGCGCGGCGACGGCTACTTCGGCGTCTACGAGTTCGTCATGCCGTTCGTGCAGGTGGGGCTGACCGATCGCATCTCGATCGGCGGCGGCACTCCGCTTCTGTTCGGCCTCGACGAGAGCGAGCGTCCGTTCTGGGTGACGCCGAAAGTGCAGATCGTGAACGGCCGGCGCGTGCAGGCCGCGGCGGGCGTCATGCACATCGTGGCTCCGGAAGTGGGCTCGCTCGGCATTGCCTACGGCGTCGTGACCACTGGCAGGCCGGATGCCTCGCTGACCGTTGGCGTCGGCGCAGGGTACCGGCGGAACGAGGGGGACAACGGCGCAACCACGATCTTCATGATCGGCGGCGAGCGCGGCTTGCGCAGTGGGATCAAGTTCGTCACGGAGAACTACATCTGGACGGGCGGCGACGGCATCCTGAGCGGCGGCATCCGATTCTTCGGTGACCGGCTGTCGGCCGATGTCGCTCTCTTTGCGCCGATCGGCATCGACGATCTCATCGTGCTGCCGGTGGTGAACGTGGTATGGACCTTCTGACCGATATCGGCGATAGCTGATCGCGCCATCGGATCAAGTCATCGGGTCATGGCGGATCGCTTTATCGGGGTAAGGGAAGGGTCATCGCGATATCGAATCATCGCGATATCGAGTTATCGAGTTATGGCCATATCCTTGATCCGTGGCGCGCGAATTGTCGGGCTGTCGCGTGGCGGTCGTCGGGGCCGGCCTCGCGGGCCTCACGACAGCGCGTGAGCTCGGACGGCGCGGCGCCGAGACCGTCATTTTTGATGCCCGGCAGCGCGTCGGCGGACGCGTGTGGACCTGTCGTGAGTTCGACGAGGGCCGGCACGCGGAGCTTGGCGCTGATCTGATCGAGGGCGAGCAGGAACGGGTGCTCGCGCTGGCGAAAGAGGTAGGGTGCGAGCCGGTACGCATCCTCCGCGGAGGATTCGGGTTCCACGCGGGGGGCGACCTCGGCATGAGCCGGTACGTGCCCGGCTGGCGCAAGCTCGAGGAGCGGTTGCGACCGCTCGTCGATGCGTACGCTGTGTCCGAGCGGCGCTGGGACACGGCGATCGCGGGCAGCCTGGCCGCGCGGTCGGTGGACGACTGGCTGGCAAGCGTTCGCGCGACCGCGATCGAGCGCCGCCTGCTGACCGGCATGCGCGGGTTCTTTCTCGCCGATCCTTCTGAGCTCTCTCTGTTGATGCTCGTCGATCAGATGGCGTCTGGCGGCAACCCGGCGCAGGCGAAGATGTACCGGCTGCGCGGCGGCAACGACGCGCTGCCGCGCGCGCTCGCGAAGCGAGCTCGGGGGACGATCCATCTCCAGACGATCGTCCGTTCGATCGCGACCTCGTCCGGAGGCGTGCGCCTCACCGTTACGGGCCCGAACGGCCGCCGATCGCAGATGAGCGCCGACTATGCCGTCGTGACGGCGCCCGCCTCGACGCTCCGCAATATCGAGATTGGTCCCGGGCTTCCACCTCGCCAGCGAACGGCAATCGAGTCGCTCGCGTACGGCCGCGCGACGCGCGTCCTCGCCGAGTTCGACCAGCGGTTCTGGCGCGCGCCGATGCGCCGACGCGCGTTCGGCACCGACGCCGACACGGGCGCGGTCTGGGACGGCAACGAGCAGCAGGGAGGCCGCGGCGGGATCCTCAGCCTGCTCGCGGGCGGGTCGGCGTCTGAGGGGCTGCAGCGCCTCGCGTCGCAAGGCGGTCGCGCGCTCACGCGCGAGCTGGCCTGGCTCGGATCGCGCGGCCACGCGCCGCGCGCGTTGAAGATGGTCGTCTGGGAAAAGGACCAGTGGGCGCGCGGCGGCTACGCCGTCTTCACAGCCGGCTTCGACCCCGAACTCCGCGCGTGGCTGTCACGTCCGCACGGCCGCATGGTGTTCGCCGGCGAGCACACCAGCATCAAGTGGCAGGGGTACATGAATGGAGCGGTGGAGAGCGGGCTGCGGGCTGTCGAGGAGATCTCGCTAATGCCCAATGCCTAATGCCGAATGCCTAATGGGACTGCGCTCGAGACAGAGAGGAACGCGACGCATTGGGCATTCGGCATTGGGCATTCGGCATTGAGTCTCAGGCGTACTCGCTCAGTGCTCTCCACGTCTCCGGATCCTGTGAGATGAGCGCCGAGAAGTACAACTTCACCTCATCGGCCGGATGATCCGCCGCCAGCGCCTTCGCCGCGCTCGCGAGACGTTCGGTCGACAGCGGCGTCATCTCTTCGCTGATCAGCCCGTTGTCGTGCGCGATGCCGAGCGCGTCGAGGAACGCGCCCATCATCGGACGCTGGCGCTCGAGGTGCCACGCGACGAGCAGGCGGGCGGCGACCGTCTCGGGGACCGACGGCAGACCGGCGAGGTAGCGCGCCCGTCGGTCAATCGGCAGCGCCGCCGCGCTCTTCGGCCGGAACTTCAGGTGACTGGCGATGGCGAGGATCGCCTCGGCCTGCTGCTCAGCCGACTGATCGTCGCCCCAGAAGGCCCGCGCCGCCTCCACGCGGCGCTCGGCGGTCATCGTTTTCCAGACTTTCGATGGACGGAAGCGATCGAGCGCGATCTCTGGCACAGGATCCTCAGTTCCTAGTGCTTAGTTCTTAGTGCTTAGTCAGACTTCGCTCGCCACAGTCGTCGCTGACTGAGCGTGACTTCGTCAGCCGCGTCTCCTGCTGAGCCGCTTTTCGCTACCATCGGCGCTGCCCCTCAGTTGTTGCAACTCTAGCGAGGGACGCTGGCCCCAATCAGCGAAGACAGTCGCGAGCGAAGTCACACTAGGCACTAAGAACTAAGCACCAAGAACTGACAGTACGTCAACCCTCCCGCCCGCCCACTCCGTCTAAGTCTGTATG
>JBOGJB010000172.1:0-9369 GCA_050745085.1 Vicinamibacterales bacterium | reverse complement strand
GGACACTGGAGCGCCGGTTGCGCGGCACGAAGGCCCAGGACAACCTGCGCGCGAAGACCGGCTCGATGGCCAACGCGCGGGCGCTGTCAGGCTACGTGCGGACCGCGGCCGGCGAGACGCTCGCGTTCTCCATCATCGCGAACAACTTCACGCTGCGCGGCGCGGTGATCGACGAGACGACCGATCGGGCGGTTGAGGCGATGGCGAACTCGCGACGGTGAGGCGCGTCGGCCTCTACCGCGAAAGATGGTCCCGAACGATCGCGCCCAGGTCGTTCATCGAGGCGCTCGCCCCGCCGCCCTGCGCCAGATCGGCTCGTCCCCCACCTTTCCCGCCGAACCGGGCGATGATGGCGCGCAACAACGCGGCGGCGTCGAAGGACAGATCCGCGGCGCGCGCGACGATGAGCGGCGAGCCGGAGGAGGCGGGACCGAGGAGGACGACGGCGTGACCGGGGCGGGCGGAGATGGATGAGGCGAGCGCCTTCAGACGGGCGGCGTCCCATCCGTCTTCGTTCAGCGCGGCGATGACGACCCGGGCAGCGCCGATCGGCTCGGCGGACGCGGCGAGCGCCTCAGCCTCGTGCGACGCGAGCCGTTCCTGAAGACGCTTGATCGCCCGCGTGTGCTCCTTCGAATCCGTCTGCAGGCGCTCGATTGACGCGGGCAGCTCCGATGGATGCACGGTGAGTGCGCGCGAACCGGCCGAGACGATATCGCGCATCGACCGGAAGGTCGCCAGGGCGCGGCCGCCGCAGACGAACTCGACGCGCAGGCCCCCTTTGAACCGCTCCCACCCGGCAATCGAGATGATCCCGATCGCGCCGGTGCGCGCGACGTGCGTCCCGCCGCACGCCGAGAGATCGAAGTCCTGCACGTCGATCAGCCGCAGCTCGCCGCCGCGCCGGCTCTCCTTGCGAAGCGCCATCCGCGCCGCCTCCTCCGCGCTCGCAAAGCGGATCGAGACGGGACGGTCCTCCCACACGACGCGATTCGCCTTGTCTTCGGCGGCGGCGATCTCCCCAGGCGCCGGCTCGCGCGACAGATCGATGGTGCTGCGCTCGGCGCCGAGATGGAAGCTGACCGTCGGCGCCTTGCAGACCCGGTCGAATGCGGCCGACAGCACGTGCTGCCCCGTGTGCTGCTGCATGTGATCGAAGCGGCGCCCCCAGTCGATCTCGCCGCGCGCGGGCCCCGGCTCGAGCGTCCTCTCGACGACGTGGAGGACGTCGCCGGCCTCGTCCTCCTCGACCCGAAGGACGCGAACGCCGTTGAGCGTGCCGGTGTCGAACGGCTGCCCGCCGGAGGTCGGGTAGAACGCAGTTCGATCGAGCCGCGCCGCCAGGTGACCCTCGATCGTCGTCATCGAGAGGAGCGTGGCGTCGAACGCGCGCGCGTAGGGATCGCTGTAGTAGAGACGCTCGGTCATGGGGCGTTGGTCCGGTTGAAGCCGAACACTACGCGGTCTCTTGTCAGCGGGTCGACCGCGCCCGCCTCGGCAAAGCCGAGCGCGCGCACGCGGCAACTGTCGCAGCGGCCGCACGGGCTCCCGTCCGCCGGCGGATCGTAGCAGCTGTGCGTGAGACCATAGTCGAGGCCGAGGTCGAGGCCGCTCCGGACAATGGCCCCTTTGCTCAGACTGATGAGTGGCGCCTCGATGCGAACCGGACGTCCCTGGACGCCGGCGCGGGTGGCGAGCGCCGCCAGCGTCTCGAACGCGTTCAGGTACTCGGGACGGCAGTCCGGGTACCCGGCGTAGTCGATCGCGTTGATGCCGATGACGATCGCCTCGGCGTCGAGCACCTCGGCCCAGCCGAGCGCGACCGCGAGAAAGATCGTGTTTCGCGCCGGAACGTAGGTCGACGGAATGCCGGAGGTCTTCAGCGGGCGATCCTTGGGGATGTCGCCGTGGCCGGTCAGCGACGATCCGCCGACCGCGGCGAGATCGAGGGCGAGGACCAGATGCTGCGCGACGGCCAGCGCCGCCGCCACGCGCCGTGCCGCCTCCAGCTCGCGCTCGTGCACCTGGCCGTAGCGGAAGGTGAGCGCGCACAGCTCGTAGCCCCGCGCGCGCGCAAGGGCTGCCGCGGTGTAGGAATCCAGCCCTCCGCTGAGGAGCACGACGGCTTTCGCCATGACCAGCGCATAGAATGGTACTCCATGGCCAAACCGACCTTCTACTGGAAGCCGACCTGAACCACGTGCCGCAACGCCAGAAGTTTTCTGGACACGAAGGGCGTCGAGGTGGACGAGCGGGACATCAACCGCAATCCTCCGACGCGCGAGTTCCTCGAGCAACACATCGACAAGGAGAACTTCCTCGCCTTCGTCAGCACGCGGAGCCCGGTCTTCAAGACGCGCCCGCTGCCCAGGTCCAGGAAGGAAGCGATCGACATGATGATGGCGCAGCCGAACCTGATCCGGCGGCCGATTCTCGTGCGGGGATCGAAGGTCGTGTTCGGGTTCGACAGGGATGAATACGGCAAGTTGACGTGAGCAATATCAGGATCGGGACGTCGGGATGGAGTTACCCGTCGGGCAAAGGGACGTGGAAGGGGCTGTTCTATCCGAAGACACGCGGCGACGAGCTGTCGTTCTACGCCGAGCACTTCGACACGGTCGAGGTGAACTCGAGCTTCTACGGCCCGCCGACGCCGGCGTCCGCGAAGAAGTGGGCCGAACGCACGCCGCCCGGCTTCGAGTTCGCGCTCAAGCTGTATCAGAAATTCACGCACCCGGAGATGTTCGCGAAGGCGACGGGCAAGGATCCGTTCGACCTTACGCAAGCGGACATCGACGAGGTCCGGCGCGGGATCTCGCCGCTCGCCGAGGCGGGAAAGCTCGGCCCGCTCGTCGCGCAGTTCCCCGCCAGCTTCCGCGCCGACGCCGCCTCCCGCGAGTACCTCGCCTGGCTGCTCGAGGCGTTCCGCGGCTACACGCTCGCGGTCGAGCTGCGACACAAGAGCTGGAGCGACGAGCGCCGGGCCACCGATGAGCTGCTCTCCGCCGCCGGCGCGGCCCTCACTCAGATCGACGAGCCCAAATTCCGCGACTCGATCCGACAGACCTTCAAGCCGAACGTGCCGGGGTTTTTCTACATGCGGCTGCACGGCCGGAACGCCGCGAGCTGGTGGACGCACAAAGCGCGCGAGGATCGCTACGACTACCTGTACTCAGAAGATGAACTGAAGCCGATCGCGGACGCGGTGCGCGATGCGGGACGCGCGGCGAAGAAAGCCTACGTCTACATGAACAACCATTTCGCCGCGAAAGCCGTGGCCAACGCCGCGATTCTCAAACATCAGCTTGGGCAGGAGCTGCCGGGCGAGTACCCGCCCGGCCTCGTCGAACGCTACCCCGCGCTCGCGGGAATCGTCAGGGTTTCTTCTCCCCTCTTACGTACATCCTCTTGATGAGGTCTCCCGCTTCGATCTTGTCCACCACGTCCGAGCCGGCGATGACCTGGCCGAACACGGTGTAGCGACCGTCGAGCGACGACGTGGCGCGGAGCGTGATGTAGAACTGACTGTCGGCCAGCGCCGCGTTACCGGCGTGCGCCATTCCGACCGCCCCCTTCTTGTGCGGGCGCTTCTTGGAGATCTCCGCGACGCCGATCGGTTTGCCGCTGTCCTTCGTCCCCCAGAGATCCTTCTTCGTCATGTCGCGGCTCTGAGGATCGCCCATCTGGATCACGAAATTCGGCTCGGCGCGGTGGATGCGCAGCCCGTTGTAGAACCCGCGCCGCACGAGTGCGACGATCTGCGCGACGGTCTTGGGCGCGTCTTCCGGGTACGTCTCGAACTCGATCGCCCCCTTCGCCGTCTCGATGACGATAACCGGTCCGGCGCCGGGCGAGGTCTGCTGATCAGCTAAAACGGATGAGCAGGCCACGAGGGTCGCAAGGAAGAATCTGCCGAGCATGCAAAGATCATAGCCCAATTGGCTCAGGCTGCTCACGGTGCTCAGCGTGCTCAAGGTGCGAAACCGGACGCTGCACTCGCGCACCAGGAACACGAGCACCATGAGCACCATGAGCACCTCCGGGCACGCAGTTTGCTCAGCCGTACCCTGGGGGTTCAACCATGATCGGCTCATTCATTCGCCTGATGTTCGTCATCGTCGTAATCGCCGCCGCGGTGGCGTTCTTCCTCGGCTATCGCTGGGGCAACGGCGGCATCGTGCGGCCCGCCTCGGATCCCGTCGGCACGGTTGGACGCGACGTGCCCCTGGATACGTCGAAGGCGCGTGAGGCCGGCGCCGCGATCGGCGAGAAGGTCGCGACCGCGGCGAACGCCGCCGGCGACCTCCTCGAGGACGGCCAGCTCACGGCGAAGATCAAGTCGAAGATGACGCTCGACGACCTCGTCCAGGCGCGGACGATCGACGTGGATACGCGGGACGGCGTCGTGACGGTCAGCGGCCGCGTGAGGACGGAAGCGGAGCGCCAGCGCGCCCTGCAGCTCGCGCGCGAAACGGTCGGCGTGAAGACGGTCATCGATCGGCTGGTGGTGCAGGCACGGTGAGGGCGAGGCTTAATGCTGAATGCTGAGTGCTGAATGCCGAAAGGGACCGTGCTCGGGACCGAGTGACTAACGGCCGGTCTTCCAGACGCCGATTTTCGGGCAGACGTCGATCAGGACGCACGCCGGACAGCGAGGATACACGGGGCGGCAGACGTTCTGCCCCCACGTCACGAGGTACAGGTTGATCATCGGCCACCATCGCCGCGCCGCGATCTCGTAGAGCGCTCGCTCGGTCTGTTCCGGCGTTTTCGTCGTCACCCAGCCGAGCCGGTTGGCGATCCGGTGGACGTGCGTGTCGACGCAGATGTTCTGCCGGCTCGCGTGCGCGAGGATCAGCACCAGATTCGCCGTCTTCCGCCCCACCCCCGGCAGCGTCAGCAGATCCTGCATCGTCGACGGGACGCGTCCGCCGAAGCGCGTCATGATCTGCTCGCAGGCCGCCCTTACGTGCCGCGATTTGTTGCGATAGAAGCTGACGGGATAGATCAGCCGCTCGATCCGCTTCACCGACAGCTTCGACATCGTCCTGGGCGTCCGCGCGACGCGAAACAGCCGCGTGGAGGCCGCGTGCGTCACCGGGTCGCGCGTCTGCGCCGACAGCATCGTGGCGATCAGGACGTGAAACGGATCCTCCCGCTGCTCCTCCGCGATCTTCTCGACGGCCGGCTCCTCCAGCCCGTCGATGGCCTTCGCGAGGCGCCGCATGACGGCCGGCACCGGCGCGCGCCGTCTGGATGCTGGATTCCGGATGCTGGATTCCACGAGGCGTCAGACGGGCGTGATCGCGGGCTTCCCGTCGAGCACCGCCAGCACATTGCTGACCGCAAGATCCGCCATCGCCGTGCGTGTCTCGCGCGTCGCGCTGCCGAGGTGCGGCGCGAGGACGACGTTGTCGAGGCTCAGGAGGTCGGGAGGGACGATCGGCTCCTTTTCGTAGACGTCGAGCGCGGCGCCGGCGATCAGTCGCTCGCGCAGGGCCCAGGCCAGCGCGGCCTCGTCGACGACCGGGCCGCGCGAGGTGTTGATCAGGTACGCCGTGCGCTTCATGCGCGCGAGCGCACGCTGATCGATCAGGTGGCGTGTGTCCGGCGTCAGAGGCGTGTGGATCGAGACGACGTCGGAGGTGACGAGCAGCTCATCGAAGCTGCTGGGACGAGCCTGAAGGCTCGTACCACCAGCGGTTGTGGCACGAGGCTTTAGCCTCGTTCGATGATCGCCGCGATGATAGACGACGCTCATCCCGAAGGCCGGGGCGCGCGCGGCCACGGCGCGGCCGATGCGCCCCAGGCCGACGATGCCGAGCTGCTTCCCGCCCAGTTCGGCGCCGAGCATGAAGTCGAGCGCCCAGCGCTTCCAGCCGCCGGCGCGCACGAGCCGATCGCCCTCGGTGATCCGCCGCGTCACGGACAGAATGAGCCCCCAGGTGAACTCCGCGACCGCCTCGGTGAGCACGTCCGGTGTGTTGGTGACGACGATCCCGCGCGCCTTTGCCTGTGCGACGTCGATGTTGTCGTAGCCGACGGCGACGTCGGCGACGATCTTCAAATTGCGCCCCGCATCGATCACCGCGGCGTCGATGCGGTCTGTGAGCAGGCAGACGAGCGCGTGCTTGTCGTGGACACGCTCTCGCAGCTCGGCCGGCGTCAGCCCCTCGCCGTCGTGCAGATCGACCTCGCAGCGCTGCTCGAGCCGCGCGATGACTTTAGAGGGAAGGCGCCGGGTCACCAACACCTTCTGAATTCTGGGTTCTGGATTCTGGATTCCGCTCAATGGCCGTGTGACAGGCAGTACCCGCAGTGATTGCAGCTGACCGCCGGCTCGATCAGGCAGGGGCCGTCGATGTCGGCGCCGCTCAGCAGATTGAAACGATCATGGCTGGGGTGCGCGAACGGAGGCCGCCGGAGACCGGAGGCCGGAGACCGGGAATCAGGAGGTTTGTCTCCGCCCAGGTGACGCTGGACGGCCTCACGAATCAGCGCGCGAAGAGCCTGCTCGTCCATTCCCTAGCTTAGGTCGACATGATCAACGATGCCCACTATCGCAGCATCGACCGGCGCCGCCTTGCGGCCAAGCGCATCGCCCGCGGCGCGTCCCTCGAGCACGATCAGGACCTTCTCGCCCACGCCTGCGCCGACCGAGTCGATCGCCAGCAGCGCCGTGCCGCGCGGCGCGTCGTCGAGCGTCAGCGGCTGCACGAGCAGCAGCTTCGCGCCTTCGAGCTTTCGGTTCTTCTGCGTTGCGACAACGGCGCCGACGACCCGGGCGAGCTGCATCTTTCCTTGTTTGCGCCGGGGCCCCACCCCCGGCGTCTACCACGCCTCGCTTCCGCTCGGCGCGTTACCTCGCGGCGTGTTGCCGCTACGCCTGCACTTCGTTCGTCCAGTGATCCACGATTCCCACGATCGTGGCGTCCGAAGGCGCCTCGACAGGATAGAACGGATACGCCGCCTCGCGGCCGCGGACGAAGAACACATTCTCGCCGACGCCGGCGCCGATCGAGTCGAGCGCGACAAGCGTACGGCCTGCCGAAGAGCCGTCGGCGGCGATCGGCTGGATCACCAGCAGCTTGATGCCGGTCAGATTCGGATCCTTCCGCGTCGCCACGACGTCGCCGACGACGCGCGCGAGCTGCATCAGTCCGTCACCTCGATCGCATCGACGATGCCGACGATGGCGGCGTCGACGGGACAGTCTTTCATGCCGGCCGCCATGCGGGCGGAGCTGCCCGAGACGATGAGCACGGTCTCCCCGACCCCGGCGTCAACCGTGTCGACGGCGACGAGATAGCCGCCGTCCATGCGGCCCTGCGGGTCGATGACGCGCGCGACGAGCAGCTTGTTGCTGACGAGCCGCTCATCCTTCCGAGTGGCGACCACCGTGCCGACGACGCGAGCCAGGATCATGAACTCAGTCAGTTCTTAGTGCCTAGTTCTTGGTGCCTAGTATGACTGCGCTCGAGACAGACAGCGTCTGTGGCGAGTGCAGTCACACTAAGAACTAGGCACTAGGAACTAAGCACTATCGGTTAGGCCTTCGAAACTGTACTTGCTTTTCCGATCGGCAGGGTGTCTTCGAGGTTCGAGTGCGGGCGCGGGATGACGTGGACCGACACGAGCTCGCCGACGCGGCGCGCCGCCGCCGCTCCGGCGTCGGTCGCCGCCTTCACCGCCGCCACGTCGCCGCGCACGATGGCGGTCACGTAGCCAGCACCGATTTTCTCCCAGCCGACCAGGGTGACTTTGGCCGCCTTGACCATGGCGTCCGCCGCCTCGATCATGGCGACGAGCCCCTTGGTCTCGACCATCCCCAGCGCCTCGCCCATTGAATGCCTCCAGTTAGCGCAGATCGCGGAGCGCGTCCTCGATCAGCGCCGTCAGCTCGCGGTATGTTAGCCGAATTTCCTGATTGGATCCTAGCGCCGTATCCGGGATCAGGCGCGCGCCGCCCGGTGACGGCGGCGCCTGCACGATCTGGCAGGTCGGATCGGCCGCGTCGGTCCCGTCGGCGCAAATCGGCGCCGGCGACGCAATGCCGTACATCCCGCGCAGCCCCTGCAGCCGCTCGACCTCCTCGCGCGACAGCAGGTGCTCGCGTCCAAGCAGTCGCGCCACGAGGCTGATGCGCGCGAAGTGTTCCACGGTCTCCATCTTGTAGTACGCCGAGAACAGCTCGCGGCAGGCGGTGAGCGCGCCGTGGTTGGCGAGCAGCAGACCGTCGTGCACGCCGATGTACCGCCCGACCGCATCCGCCAGCTCGCTGGTCGACGGCGTGCCGTACTCGGCGATGGGGATGCTGCCGAGCGTGGCCACCACTTCGGCGAGCACCGCGCGATCGAGCGGGATCCCGGCGACGGCGAACCCGGTCGCGACCGGCGGGTGCGCGTGCACGACCGCCTGGAGGTCCGGCCGGCGCCGGTACACGGCGAGGTGCATGAGGATCTCGGTCGACGGCTCGCGATCCCCGGCGATCCTCCTGCCGGACAGGTCGGTGACGACCATCATGTCCGGCGTCATGTAGCCCTTCGACACGCTCTTGGGCGTCGTCAGAAGCCGGTCGCCTGGCAGCCGGACGCTGATGTTGCCGTCGTTCGAGGCGACGTACCCACGCGCGTGCAGGCGGCGCCCGACCTCGACGATGTCCGCGCGGAGCGCGTCCTCGGATTTCATCGTCAGCTCCGCGCCCTCGCCAGAAACTGCTCCCGGCACCGTTCAGAACAGAAGTACTGCGTGATGCCTGCGGCGGTCAGCGGCAGCGCCCGGGCGGGGACGACGTAGGTCCCGCAGATCGGATCGCGCACGAGCTGCACCGGCTCTCCCCGGCGCCCTTTTGTGTCGGCGATGCCGGCGATCACGCCGCCGATCAGGCGCCAGAGCACCCGTATCAGCAGCAGCACGAGCAGGACGCGAACGATCCAGGTCACGACACCCCGGGATGGGCCGCCTTCATGCTCTCGAGCGCCTGCCTCGCGGCGCGAGCCTCCGGGCTCTCGGGGGCGATCGCGATCACCTTCTGCCAGGCCTCGGCGGCGCCGGCGAGGTCCTGCTTGCCGAAGGCCCGCACGATCCCCTGATTCAGGATCGTCTTCGGGTGCTTCGGGTCGATGGCGAGCGAACGGTCGAACTGCGCGAGCGCGCGATCCGGCTGGTTGGTGTAGTAGTAGCTGACGCCGAGGTCGGTGCTCACGTTGACGTTGCGCGGGTCGAGCTTGAGCGAATCCTCATACCAGCGGATGGCCTGATCGTACCGCTCGCCGTCGAAGTACAGGTTGCCCAGCTCGGCGCGCACGGCGGCGTCGGCCGGCGACTGCTGCGCCTGCACCTCGAGCGTGCGGGCGCGCGTGTCGTCGA
>JBOGJB010000171.1:0-5360 GCA_050745085.1 Vicinamibacterales bacterium | reverse complement strand
TCGGTCGCCATCCGCCCCGGCGTGTATCGGCTGAGGGCCTCCGCGGATCTGTCGAAGCCGGCTGTCATCGTGCGCGGCACGAACATCACGATCGACTTCGCCGGCGCGACGCTCGCCGGCGGGCCCGACCAGGCCGATCCGGATTCCTACGCCGGGGTCGGCCTGCTCGTGGACGGCGGCGCGGACGTCACGATCAGGAACGCGGTCATTCGCGGATACAAGGTCGGCATTCTCGCGCGCGGGACGACGCGGCTGCACCTGACACGAAACGATCTGAGCTACAACTGGAAACAGCGGTTGTACAGCGGCGTCGAGCACGAGAGCCTCGTCGACTGGATGTCGTACCACAACAACGAGAAAGGCGAGTGGCTGCGCTACGGTGCGGCGATGTACCTGGATCGCTGCCCGGACGCCGAGATCGATCACAACACGGTCACGCAGGGGCAGAACGGCGTGATGCTGACGCGCTCGGACGGCGCGAAGATCTGGAACAACTCGTTCACGTTCCTGTCGGCAATCGGCATCGGGCTCTATCGCTCGAGCCGCGGCCTCATCGCGCACAACACGGTGGACTGGTGCGTGCGCGGCCACAGCCACGGGTTCTACAACCGCGGACAGGACTCGGCCGGCATCCTGATGTACGAGCAGAGCGGCGGAAACCGCGTCGGTCGGAACTCGGTCACGCATGGCGGCGACGGCCTGTTCCTCTGGGCCGGCCAGTCCACGATGGACACGGGCCAGGGGGGCTGTAACGACAACGTCTTTTACGGAAACGACTTCAGCCACGCCCCTGCAAATGGGATCGAGACGACCTTCAGTCGCAACGCGTTCGTCGAGAATCGCATCGAGGGCAACTGGCACGGTGTGTGGGGTGGTTACAGCTTCGACTCAACGTTCCTCCGTAACCGGTTCGCCAGGAACACCGAGGGGATCGCGATCGAGCACGGACAGAACAATGTCATCGCGCTGAACACGTTCGACGGCGACGAGACCGCGATTTACCTCTGGCAGAACCCCACAGAGGATCCGAACTGGGGCTACCCGAAGCGCCGCGACACGGCGAGCCATGGGTATCGGATTCAGGGAAACACGCTGACGAACGTCAAGACCGCATTCCGAATCCGCGATACCCGCGATGTTGTGATCGCCGGCAACACGTACGAGAAGGTCGAGACGGTCGCGTCGCTGATCGGTCTCACACCCAACGTCACCTTCGACGCCTCGACCTCGGCGATCGGCGGGCCTGAGAGGCCCGCCCTCCAGGATGGAGAAGCGGGGCGCAGAGCTCTCGGCCGCGCGACGGGACAGATCGATCCGCCGCTCGAGGGAGGTATGGATGCGATGATTCCGCCCGGCGGCCGCCGCGGGCGCGAGTTCATCATCGTGGACGAGTGGGGTCCGTACGACTTCCGGTCGCCAAAGCTCTGGCCTCTCGGGCGTTCCGATGCCGTGCCGCTGAAGCTCCGCGTGCTCGGGCCTGAGGGGGCGTGGACACTCGCTCGCGTGAGCGGGGCGACCGTGGAGCCCCGGTCCGGCCGCGTTCCCGGTGAGATCGTCGTGACGCCCGTGGAGACCGCGGAGGGGTCTCCTTCTCCTCCGCGCGCTCGGTACCCCATCGACTTCAACATCGAGCTCGAGTACAGAGGCGCGGGGGTCGTGTCGCCGCGGGGCACGCGCGTGAAAGCTGGCGATCCGTACCGCTTCGGCTATCGCCGTTTCTTCGCGCCGGTCGGCTGGACCGTGCGGTTCTTCACGTTCGACGAGGCCGCGCATCCGCTGAGCGCTCCCGACGCCTTCCGCAAGGTCCTGGCCGGCGAGCCGGTGAAAACGCTTCAGACCGATCGCCTCGACTACATTTCGGGCCGCGCCATCGTGGACGGCCTGCCGCGCGACCGCGTCGCGCTCGTCGCTGGAGGTGACGTGACTCTGCCAGCGGTCGTTCCAGGGCTTCCGGCGTCCAGTTACGAGCTGCTCGTCATCAGCGACGACGGCGTGAGGGTCTGGGTGGACGACGCGCTGGTGATCGATCGGTGGACCGAGCACGAGTCGATCGTCGATCGAGTCCCGCTCGGCGGCGGCCGGCGTCGGCTGAAGGTTGAGTACTTCGAGCTGACAGGGTTTGCGGAGCTGAGAGTCGAGATTGTGAAACGGGAACGGAGGCAAGGGAGATAACGGAGAGAGACAAACACGGAGACACGGGGAGCACGGAGATGCGCACACAAGTACTCAAGTACGACGTGCGAAGGACGAAGGCTGAAGTGGGGTTCGAACACAGTTCATCATTTGAACTTCGAACTTTGTATTTGAGCGCGTTCGTCCTCCGTGGTCTCCGTGTCTCCGTGGTGATCACTTTCCGTGACCTCCGTAACCTCCGTTTTCTCCAAGGAGCGAGAGACGCATGGACTGGCTGATGGACCCGCAGGCGTGGATTGCGCTCGGGACGCTGACCGTGCTCGAGGTCGTCCTGGGAGTCGACAACGTCATCTTCATCTCGATCCTGTCAGGCAAGCTGCCCGAGAAGGATCAGCGCAGCGCGCGGCGGTGGGGACTGTTCGCCGCGATGTTCATGCGGATCGCCCTGCTCCTCTCGCTGGCCTGGATCATTCGGTTGACCGCGCCGCTCTTCACCGTCGCTGGCCAGGAGATCTCCGGGCGGGATCTCATCCTGCTCCTCGGCGGCCTGTTCCTGATCGCGAAGAGCACGCACGAGATCCACGACAAGCTCGAGGGCGAAGGCCCTCAGGCGGCGGGGCGCGTCGCCGCCTCGTTCGCGTCGGTCATCATCCAGATCATGCTCCTCGACATCGTCTTCTCGCTCGACTCGGTCATCACCGCGGTCGGCATGGCCGAGCATCTGTGGGTCATGGTGACGGCGGTCGTGCTGGCGGTCGGCATCATGATGGTCTCGGCGGAGACGATCAGCAGCTTCGTGCACCAGCATCCGACCGTGAAGATGCTCGCGCTCAGCTTCCTGCTGCTCATCGGGCTGTCGCTCGTGGCGGAGGGATTCGGCCACCATATCCCCAAGGGATACATTTACTTCGCGATGGCGTTCTCGGTATTCGTCGAGATGATCAACCTGCGGGTGCGGGCCAGGGCCCGGCCGGTCGAGCTGCGCGAGCCGTACGTGGCCGAGCCGGCGGGGCCCAAGGCCCGCTGAAACGTGACGCGGCGCCGCGGCGTCATATAGCATTGTTCGGTATGCTACCGGCCGCCCGGCAGGGCGGGGCCATAGGCAGCCCTTGACGGGCTGCGCTCCTGGAGGAACTTTCGATGAAACGAGCGTTGTCGTTGATTGCCGTTCTGGCGTTCGTGCTGGGAACCGCGGGGGCAGGCGCCCAGACGCCGGCCGCCGCGGGCGATGACGTCTGGAACATCGACCCCGCGCACAGCTCGGCGCAGTTCGCGACCAAGCACATGTTGGTCTCGACCGTGCGCGGCACGCTCGGCGCGGTGAAGGGGACGGTGCGGTGGGACGCCAAGAGCGTCCGGACTGCCCAGGTGGACGCCACGATCGACGTCGCCGGGTTGAGCACGGCGAATCAGAAGCGCGACGATCATCTGCGCAGCGCCGACTTCTTCGACGCCGCCAACCATCCGACGATCACTTTCAAGTCCAAGCGGGTAGAGCCGGCCGGCGAGGGGCGTTTCAAGCTGACCGGAGATCTGACGATCCGCGGCAACACGCACGAGGTCGCGCTCGACGTCGAGGGGCCGACGCCGCCCGTCAAGATGCGCAATTCATTCCGGACCGGCGCGTCGGCCAGCGGCAAGGTCAGCCGCAAGCAGTTCGGCCTGCTATGGAACAATCTGATGGAGACCGGCGGCGCCGTGGTCGGCGACGACGTCCAGATGACGATCGACATCGAGATGACCAAGCAGGCGGCGACGTCTTCTCCGCAGTAGAGGGACTGACATGGCTGCACGACCGACCTGGAAAGGCGCTCTCAAGATCAGTCTCGTCAATGTGCCGGTCCGGGTTTTTCCCGCGACCGACGCGGCGGCGACGATCAACTTCAACCAGCTCCATCGCGTATGCCAGACGCGCATCCAGCAGAAGAAATGGTGCCCGACCTGCGAGCGCGAGGTGACCAACACCGAGCTGGTAAAGGGGTACGAGTTCGAGAAGGGACGCTACGCCGTGCTCGAGGAGGAGGACATCGCGAAGGTCCGCCCGGAGTCGACGCGCGTCATCAACCTCGTGCAGTTCACCGACGCCTCGAGCCTCGATCCGATTTACATCGAACGTCCCTACTACCTCGCGCCGGACGGGGCGATGGCGGGGGACGCGTTCGCGGTGCTCCGCGAGGGGATGAAGGGGAAGATCGGGATCGGCAAGCTCGCGCTCTATGGGCGTGAGTACCTCGTCGCCGTCCAGCCGCGCGAGAACGGGCTCGTGATGTACACCATGCGGCACGCCGCCGAGGTGCGCAGTATGAGCGCGATTGACGAGCTGGAGAACGTGCCGGCGAAGGTCAAGCCGGACGAAGTGAAGCTCGCGAAGCAGGTCATGTCGACGTTCGAAGGCACGCTCGACATGCGCGATTACACCGACGAGTATCAGGCGGAGCTGCGTAAGGTGATCGACGCGAAGATCGAGGGACGCGAGGTCGCCGAGCCTGAGGAGGAGGCGCCGCCGAAGGTGGTCAACCTGATGGAGGCGCTGCGCAAGAGCCTGGACTCGGTCAGCAAGGGCAAGAAGACGCCGGCCAAGAAGACGTCGGCGGTGTCCTCGACACGAAAACTCCGCGCTGTACGTTAATGCCGAATGCCCAATGCCCAATGCCTAAGGGGACTGCACTCGATACAGAGGCCGTGGCGAGCGCATTCCCTTTCGGCATTGGGCATTCGGCATTCGGCATTATCGCGGGTTGAAACGGATCGCCCCCGCCTTCTCCAGCGCCTTGAAATAATCCAGCACGGCGCTGAGCGGGACCGGCTCGAACTCGCCGGAGATGAAGTCCCGAATCTCGAGCACGGTGCGCTTCTGCGCGACGAGCGGCGCCAGCTCGAAGCGCATGTGCTGCGGGATCTTGTCGAGCGCGGCGGTGACCGCGGCGCGCGCGTCTGCGGGCGCGCCTTGAGGCACCGCCAGGCCACCGAACTGGGACGGCTCTCCCACGCGCTCCGGCACCAGGCGCGACGCCTCCTCTTCGAGCGGCGACGGCTTCCTCTCGATTCCCGAGGCGCCCCGCTGCTCGGCGGCGAGTCGATAGAACGCCCGCACCTCGTTTTCCAGCGCTTGTGACCGCGCCTCGACCAGCGCCTCGAACTCCTTGACGGCCCTCACTGCGGCCTCTCGGTTGCCGAAGAGGACTGACGCCGAGTCCACCACAATCCTCTCGACCTCGGTCTGGTGA
>JBOGJB010000170.1:0-8926 GCA_050745085.1 Vicinamibacterales bacterium | reverse complement strand
CGGCCGCGCCGGTTCCGGTCCCGCCGCGCTGAAGTCGGCGCCGGCGTTCGTCTTCGGCGGCGGCGCGCCGGTGAAGGCCGCGGCGACGACCGTTGCGACGCGCGCGCGGAGCGGGGTCACGTCACCCTTGCCGTCCGGGTGGAGCCGGTTCGAGAGGAACACGACGAAGACACCGGTCGCGGGATCCATCCAGAGCGACGTGCCGGTGAAGCCCGTGTGGCCGAACGAGCCGAGCGGCAGCAGCTCGCCGCGGTTTGCCGAGAAGCTCGAGTCCATGTCCCAGCCGAGACCGCGCACGTTCGGCTCGCCGGACGGCGTGGACGGTGCGGTGAGCCGCGCGACGCCGAGCGGCGAGAGGATGCGTCTCCCCGCCACGGCGCCGTCGCCGAGGAGCATGCGGCAGTAGACCGCCAGGTCGGCAACCGTGCTGAACAGCCCGGCGTGACCCGCGACCCCGCCCATACGGCGGGCGGTCGGATCGTGGACCGTGCCGCGCAGTATCTGGGCGTTCTGCTCGCCGCAGGGCCAGCCGTACGGCGTGCACGCTTCGGTCGGGGCGATTCGGGCACGGAGCGCCTCGGGCGGATTGAACATCGTGTCGCGCATCCCCAGCGGCGTGAAGATGCGCTCGGTCGCGAACACGTCGAGCGGCTTCCCACTCACGCGCCGAACGATGTCGCCGAGGAGAAGGAAGTTGATGTCGCTGTAGACGAACCGCTCGCCCGGACGGTGGAGCGGGACCTCCTCGACCGCCAGCGCGATCGCCGTGTCAGCGCCGGTCCACATGTCCGCCAGGTCGACGTCCGGCCGCAGTCCGGACATGTGCGTGAGCAGATGACGGACGGTGATCGCCTCTTTGCCGTACCGCGCGAACTCCGGGATGAAGGTCGCCACGCGATCGTTCAGCCGGATCTTCCCTTCCTCGATCAGGATCATCACGCTCGTCGTCGTCGCGACAGGTTTCGTGAGGGACGCGACATCGAAAACCGTGTCGAGCGTCATCGCCTCGGCGGTGGGCGTCACGGCGCGCCGGCCGTAGGCCTTCCGATAGACGATGCGGTTCTGGCGGCCGGCGAGGCCAACGACCAGGACCGCGCCGGGCAGCTTCTGCTCGGCGATCGCATCGTTGATGACGGTGTCCACGCGGGCGAGCCGTAGGAGGTCAAATGGTGGCGGCGGAGCCTGGGCCGTGAGCGGCGGGACAGCCAGGACGAGCAACAGACTAGGGAATAATCGGCGCATCCGACGTGGATTATACTTGGCTGATGTTTGGGCTTCGTGCCTCGGGCCTCGGGCGTGCCTCGGGCCTCGGGCGTGCCGCGTGCTTCGTGCTTGGCGTGGCACTGATCTGGCCGGCCGCGGCTGTCGCGCAGGGGGTCGGGCGCGCGTCGGGCACGGTCCGCGACCTCGACGGCGAGTCGATCAAGGGCGCCACCATCACCGCAGAGAACGCGGAGGCGGCGCCCCGCGCGATGACCGCGGTGACCGACGAGAAAGGGCGCTTCGGCATCCTCGGCCTGCGGCGCGGTGTCTGGAAGTTCACGGTGAAGGCCCCGGGCTACGACGAGGTCTCGTCGCCGGTCTCGATTCAGACGCTCCGACCGAACCCGCCGATGACATTCACGCTCGCGCGGACACCGGAGTCGGAGGGGCCGATGGCGCTCGGGCGCATCGATCTCGGATCGCTGCAGTCGAAGCTCGACGTCGCCGCGTCCTTCGCGAAGACGGGACTCTTAGACGAGGCCATCGCCGCGTACGAAGGGATCCTGCAGATTGCCCCCCCGCTGTCGTCTGTGCAGCTCCAGCTCGGCTGGCTCTACGAGCAGAAGAAGGATACGGCGAAGGCGCTCGCCGCCTACGAGCGCGTCATCGAGATCGGTCCCGAGTCGCCGGAAGCGCGCCGCGCGCGTGCGCTCATCGCGGCGCTCAAGGGACAGTCCTGATTCACCCCCGGCTCTGCGTTCATCTGCGTTAATCTGCGGCAGTGAGAGTGCGCACCTCTGTGGCGGCCGTCGCGGCCGTGGCAGTCGCGGCCGCCGCGGTTCTGGTCATTCTCTTCCTCGTCCTCTTCCGAGCGACGCGTTCCCGCGACAGCGGCCCGGTCATCCTGATCTCCATCGACACGCTCCGGGCCGATCGCCTCCCCGCCTACGGCTACACGAAGGTCCGGACGCCCGCGATCGACGCGCTCGCCGCCGACGGCGTCCTCTTCGAGCGCGCGTACGCGCACACGCCGCAGACGCTGCCGTCGCACGCGTCGATGCTCACGGGGCGTCTGCCGTTCGAGCACGGCGTGCGCGACAACGTCGGCTTCGCGGTCAAGCCGACGGAGCGGATGCTGCAGCACCTCCTCCGCGAGCGCGGCTACGCGACCGGCGGCTTCGTCTCGGCGTACGTGCTCCGGAGGGAGACCGGCATCGGCGCCGGCTTCGACGTGTATGACAGCGACTTCCCGGCGACGTCGCCCGAGCTGTCGATCGGCCAGGTGCAGCGCGACGGCGCACAAACGGTCGAACATGCCACGCGCTGGATGGCACAGGCCGGATCCGGACGCTTCTTCCTGTTCCTCCATCTCTACGAGCCGCACGTGCCCTACACGCCGCCGTCGCGGTACGCGTCGTACGCCCCGTACGACGGGGAGATCGCGTACGCCGACGAGCTCGTCGGCAGATTCGTCGAAGCGCTGAGAGCGCAGGGACGCTACGGCGCGGCCACGATCCTCCTCGTGTCGGATCACGGCGAGGGTCTGGGAGATCACGGCGAGCTGGAGCACGGGCTCTTCATCTACGACGAGTCGATCCGCGTGCCGTTCATCGTGAAGCCTCCAGGCGGCGCCCGCGGACGCCGAATCACGGTCCCGGTTCAACTCGCGGACGTCGCGCGCACGCTGCTGGAAGCGGCAGGGCCGACAAAGGGCGCGCCGCCCGGCGGCGCGTCGACGACGCTCGGGGCAGGCCGCTCCCTCTGGCCGATCATCACGGGTGGTGATCCAGCGTCGCTGCCGGAGACCGGGATCTACTCCGAGTCGCTGTACGCGCGTTACCACTTCGGCTGGAGCGAGCTGCAGGCGCTCACCGACGCGCGCTACCGCTACATCAAGGCGCCGCGCCCCGAGCTGTACGACCTGACAACCGACCCACGAGAGGAGCGTAACATCGCGGCGGAGCGCGCGCAGGCCGCGCAGGCCATGCGCGCGGCGCTTGAGCGGCTCGCTTCCGGCGCAAAGGTGGACGCGCCGTCGACGATTACCGCCGCCGAGCGGGAACAGTTTCAGGCGCTCGGCTACGTCGGGATGCAGGCGGACCTCGGCGCGGACATCGGCGGCGAGAAGCTGCCGGATCCGAAGGACAAGGTCGGCGTGCTCGAAGAGTACCGCAAGGCGGTCACGCTCGCCGCCCGGCGCGATTACGAGGGGGCCATCGCCGGACTGCGCCGCATCCTGCAGGACAACCCGGACATGGCGGACGTCTGGCAGCAGGTGGGTAACCTGCTGACGCGCGTCGATCGCACGGAGGAGGCGCTCGCCGCCTACAAACGCTTCGTCGCGCTCAAGCCGGCGCAGTCGAGCGGTCTGGTCGCGGTCGCCGCGACGCTGCTGAGGCTGCACAGGCTGGACGAAGCGCGGCAGCACGCCCACCTGGCTGTCAAGGTGGCGGCGCCGCACGAGCGGCTCGCCCGGGCGTCGGGGCACGAGATGCTCGCGAAGATCGCGCTGGCGGCCAGGGACGGCGAGACCGCGCGGCGCGAGGCGCAGCTCGCGCAGCAAGAAGATCCCTCACTCCCAATGCCGATGTACGTCCAGGCGCTCCAGCTCCACACGGCTGGACGGTACGCCGAAGCGCTGCCGCTCTTCGCCGACGCGGCGAAACAGGTGAACGCGCGCACGCTGACCATCACAGAGCTGTACTTCTATCTCGGTGACACGCTCGCCCGCGTTGGGCGGAACGCGGAGGCGGAGGCCGCCTTCAAGGAGGAGATTCGTCTGTTCCCTCAGAACCGGCGCGCGTATGCGGGGCTTGCGATGCTCTACCGCTCGCTCGGCCGCGACGCCGACGCCGAACGGGCCATCCGCGACATGCTCGAGACGGCGCCGGGCGCGGAAAGCCAGTCGATAGCACGGCAACTCTGGACGATGTTTGGAGAACCCGAGAAAGCCAGAGTCCTTCGATGAACAATGCCGAATGCCGAATGCCGAATGCCGAAGCGGACTGCGCTCGCAACGGTCGCGGCTCATTGGCGGATCTCTTGCGATGGTGAGCGGAGTCGCGTTCGGCATTCGGCATTGGGCATTGGGCATTGGCGCTCTGCTGATTGGAGTTGCAACCGGCATCTGGTGGTTCTCCAGCCAGCCCGTCGTGTTCGTTCGCTCCGCCGATCAGAATGTCCTGTTGATCACCATCGACACCCTCCGCGCCGACGCGCTCGGATCGTACGGCGGCGGCGCAGCGACGCCGGCGCTCGACGGCCTCGCGACGCGGGGCGTCCGGTACGCGTTCGCGCACGCGCACGCCGTCGTCACACTCCCGTCGCACGCGAGCATCCTGACCGGTCTCTATCCGCATCAGCACGGGATCCGCGACAACAGCGGCTACCGGCTGCGGGCCCGAACCCCCACGCTCGCGGGCGCGCTGAAACAGGCCGGCTTCGCTACCGCCGCGTTCGTCGCCGCGTTCCCGCTCGACGCGCGCTTCGGCCTGACAACCGGCTTCGACGTGTATGACGACGCGTATCCGGAGCTGGGACGGTCGGTGGAGTTCGAGATCCCCGAGCGGCGGGCCGACGAGGTCGTGGGGCTCGCGCGGCGCTGGATCGGCGCGCAAGCCGGCAAGTGGCTCGCGTGGGTCCACGTGTTCGATCCGCACGCGACCTACGCGCCGCCCCCGCCGTTCGAGGCGCAGTATGCGTCCCGCCCGTACCTCGGCGAGGTCGCGTACACCGATCGTGCGTTGTCGCCGCTTCTGGACGAGCTTGCCAGTCAGCCGCGCCCGACGCTCGTTGTCGTTACTGCCGACCACGGCGAGGCGATGGACGATCACGGCGAGGTGACGCACGGCCTGTTCGCGTACGAGTCCACGCTGCGCGTCCCGCTGATCCTCGTGCAGGTGCCCGGCGGGGGAAGCGATGGAGCGCGGGCCTCTCAGGCCCGCGGAACCCGCGGCGAAGTCTCAGAGATCCCCGCGCGCCACGTCGATCTCGCGCCAACCATCCTTGACGTCGTCCAGGTCCCGTCCCTTGCGAATCCTGCCGGACGCACGCTCGTCGATCGTGAAGGACGTGCGATACGCCCCGAGGCAGACGAGGAGCGCGCGTCGTACTTCGAGGCGATGTCGGCGTCGCTCAACCGCGGGTGGGCGCCGCTCCATGGGGTCCTCGCGGGGCGCGAGAAGCTCGTCGTGCTGCCGCTGCCGGAGCTGTACGACCTCACGTCGGATCCACGCGAAGCATCAAACCTGATCGACGCGCGTAGCGATCGGCGGCGCGCGCTCGAGGCGCGACTCAAGGCCTTCGAGATCTTGCAGGGCCCCGGCACGGTGGCGCCGGGCTTCAGCCCGGCGACGCGCCGTCCTGAATCGCCCGACGCGCTCGCGCGCCTGCGTGCGCTCGGCTACGTGTCCGCCTCGGCCCCACGGAAGACGCGTTACACCGAGGAGGACGACCCGAAGCGCCTCATCGATCTCGATCGCCTGGTTCACGACGGGGTCGAGCTCTATCAGCTCAAACGCGCCGCGGAGGCCGAGCAGATCTATCTGCGCATCCTCGGGCGCCGGCCGGACATGGCGCTCGCCTACAAGCACCTCGCGACGCTGCAGTGGGAAACCGGGCGGCCTGGGGCCGCGATCGCCACGCTGGAGCGCGCGATGAAGGCGGGCGCGTCGGACGCCGGGATGCAGGCGCAGCTCGGCATCTACCTCGCCGAGTCCGGGCGCGCCGCGGCGGCGATCCCGCTCCTGGAAGTCGCCACGGGGCCTGCCCTGAGCGAGAGCCGCGGCGACGCGGCCCGCGTCGAAGCGGACGTCGACGGGCTCAACGCGCTCGGCATCGCGTACGCGCGCGCGGGACGGTTCGCAGACGCGCTGGGCGCCTTCGACCGGCTGCTCGCCGCGGATCCCGGGAATGCGATGGCGTACGAGAACATCGGTTCAACGAAGCTGCGGCTCGGGGATCGTCCCGGCGCGCGCGCCGCGCTCGACCGCGCGGTCGCGCTCAACCCGCGCTCCGCCCGTGCCGAGGTGGGCCTCGGCGCGCTCGAGATGCACGCCGGCAACCGCGAGGCAGCGTTCGCGCATTGGCGCCGCGCTGCCGAGCTCGACCCGTCCGACCTCGAGGCGCTCTATAACCTCGCCACCGGCCTCGCGGCGGCCGGACGCGGCTCGGAGGCGCGGCCCTACGCAGAGGCGTTTCTCAAGCAGGCACCGCCGGCCCTGTTCGGGCGGGAAATCGCCCAGGTGAGCCGACTGGCCCGTTGACCGCTTTCTCGGGCGAAGTCTCTTTCGGCATTCGGCATTCGGCATTCGGCATTGACGGGTACAATTCAGCTGTGCGCGTCTCCCAACTGGCGACCGCAATCCTGCTGGCCGGACTGGCCACAGCGGCTGGCGCACAGCAGCCGGCGCGCCCGGTGTTCCGATCCGGGACCGACTTCGTCCGTCTCGATGTGCGCGTGTTCGACGCCGGCGGCCGGCCGATCCGTGACCTGCGCGCCGATGAGATCGAGCTGACCGAAGACGGCCGGCCTCGGCCGATCCTGCTCTTCCAGCACGTGGAGGAGCCGTCCGGCCCGTACGAGGACGTCGCGCGCCGGACGATCGCCGGCGAGATCTCGACCAACCAGGGAGCGCCGCGCGGCCACCTGTACGTCCTCGTCTTCGACCAGCACCATATCGCGAGCGGCAACGAGCAACGTGCGCGGATCGCCGCCGAGCGGTTCCTGCGCACGCGCGTCCGCCCTGGCGACCGTGTTGCGCTCTATGCGCTGCCCGGGCCTGGACCCCAGATCGGCTTCACCGGCAACATCGAGCGCGCCGCCTCCGAGCTCGTCAAGATCCGCGGCAGCCTGGAGCGCATGACGCAGGGCGGTCTGGGCGCCATCCGCATTTCGGAGGCGTACGAGATCGGCCGGGGCAACCAGGAGATCCTGACGCGCGTCGTCGATCGCCTCGCGACTCAGCAGGCGGGCACCGACACGCTGTCGAGCGGCGCGGGCCGATCAGGGGTCAACCTCGGCGGCGCCGGCGATCCGCGACTCTTCGAAGCGCTCGTCAAGGAGGACGCGCGCACGGTCGCGATGCGCGCGGACGAGACCTCCCGTCGCGTGCTGCTGATGCTCGCCGACGTCGTGCGGGAGCTCGCGCCGATCGAAGGGCGCAAGACGCTCGTCCTCTTGTCCGAGGGCTTCTACACGGATCACGTGACGCGCGAGCTCGAGCAGGTCGCCGCCGCGGCCGCGCAATCGTACGCCGTGATCCACTCGATCGATCTGAACAGGCGCGAGAGCGATCTGAAAGAACCGGAGCCGATTGGCGGCGATCAGCACAGCGAGATCGACAGCCGTCTGGCGTCGCTCGGAAGCCTCGCGGTGGAGACCGATGGCCTGCTCCTCACGGATGCGGCGTCCGATCCGGGCACCGCGCTGGCGAGGATCGCGGATCTCTCGCAGGACTACTACCTCGTTGGCTTCGAGCCCGTGGACGCGTCGAAGCGCGGCGTGTACCGTCGCGTGGCGGTGCGCGTCACGCGCCCGGGGGCGCGCGCGAGCACGCGAACGGGTTACGCGCTGGTGAATGCGGACGCGACCCCGGCGGATCGGCGGCGCGCGATCAACCTTGCGATCGGCGCCCCGTTTGCGCAGCAGGGATTGCCGATCCGGTATACCACCTACGTCCTCGGCGGCGGGTCGTCGGGAGCCCAGCGCGTCTTCGTCAGCCTCGCAGCCGATCTCCCCGTCGCTCCAGACGTTTCTCAGGGCCGATCCGCCGACGTGGTGTTCGTCGTCCGCAGCGTGCGGGACGGGCGCGTCGTCGCGAGCGGGACCGACACGATGCCGCTGCCGTCGGCGCCATCCGGCGGCGGGACCATCGGGACCGCGGCCTACAAGGTGCAGTTCGAAGCGCCGCCCGGCGAGTATTTGATGCGGATCGTCGTCCGCGACCCGGGCGGGCCCGTCGGCAGCGCCGATCGGCGCTTCGAGGTCCGGCGGCTCGAGGCCGCCGGCGTGACCGCGAGCGATCTCGTCCTCGGTGGAGCTGCCGGCGCCCTGCCCGTGCGGGCGGTGGCGTACGCCGGCGATGCGCTTGCTGGCTTGGTCGAGCTGTACGGCCGTCGCGCCGAAGATCTCGAACAGGTGACGGTTACCGCGCACCTCGAGAGCGCGAGCACGCGCGCCGATCTCGGCGAGGTCCGCGCACGCGACAACGGATCGGTGAGCCGCGAAGCGCGGATCACGCTTCCGCTCGAAGGCGTCGCGCCCGGCGACTACGTCGTGCGGGCGGTCGTCCGCGAGGGCGGAGAGACCATCGCCGAGCTCGCGCGCGAGGTCCGCGTCCTTCCAGGCTCGGCTCCGCCTGCCCTGAGCCCCGTCGCAGGGACGCCGACGGTGGCGCAGCACGCGGAATCGGAGATCGCGCGTGTCACGCCGGCGGACGTGCTCGACGGCGAAATCGCGCGGCGGTACGTGAGAGAACTGTCCGAGGCGGCGCGAGGGTCGGCGCTGCAGGGGGCGGCCAGTCAGGCCGCGCGCGGCACGTGGACGGCGGTCGAGCCAGCACTTGGCTCAGAGCCGTCCGACGGCAACCGTACCTGGTTCGCACTGCGCGGCCTGGCACGCTACGCCGCGGGCCGCTTCGACCTCGCGACGGCGGACGTGCAGATAGCGGCGGGCGACCCACCGGCGGCGCTCCCGTCGTTCATCCTCGGCTGGATCCACGCG
>JBOGJB010000169.1:0-24349 GCA_050745085.1 Vicinamibacterales bacterium | reverse complement strand
CCAATTGCTGAATGCTGAGTGCTGAATGCTGAATTCATTCAGCATTCAGCATTCGTCACTCAGAAATGAGGCATCGTCCCGTCATCTCAGGCGACACCTCGAGCGACAGCAGCGACAGCAGGGTGGGCGCGACATCGCGCAGAGAGCCGTCACGCAGCCGCCGCCCTCGCGCGTCCTCGTCAATCAGAATCACCGGCACCGGATTGGACGTGTGGGCCGTATGCGGCGCGTTTCGCTCGCTATCCCACATCTGCTCCGCGTTTCCGTGATCCGCGGTGACGATCAGCACACCGCCCGCCCGCTCGACAGCCGTCGCGATCCGCCCGAGGCACGCATCGAGGGTCTGGACGGCAGCGATCGCCGCATCGAGCCGCCCGGTGTGCCCGACCATGTCTGCGTTGGCATAGTTGCAGATGACCGCCAGATGGCGGCGTCCTTCGATGTCCGCGACGAGCGCATCGGTGATGCCGATCGCGCTCATCTCCGGCTTGAGGTCGTAGGTCGCCACCTTCGGCGACGGCACGAGCAGGCGCTCCTCGCCCCGGTACGGCCGCTCCTCACCGCAGTTGAAGAAGTAGGTCACGTGCGCGTACTTCTCTGTCTCCGCGAGTCGGAGGTTGGTGACGCCGGCCGCCTGCAGCACCTCGGCGAGGCTGCCGGTGAACAGGTCGGTCGCGAAGGCGATCGGCAGGCCGTAGGTCTGCTCGTACTCGGTCATCGTCGTGCAGTGCACCTTCGGGTGCACGACCCGGTCGAAGCTGTCGAACTCCTCGAACGCGACCGCGCGCGTGAGCTGCCGCGCGCGGTCCGCGCGGAAGTTGAAGAAGATGACCGAGTCGTCGTCCGCGATTGGGCCGAGCGGCCGGTTGTCGGCGTCGACGATGACCGACGGCGTGATGAACTCGTCGGTGATGCCGGCGGCGTACGACCGCTCGATGATCTCGGCCGCCGACCGCGCCACCTCGACGCCGAGCCCGCGCACGATGGCGTCGTAAGCCAGCTTCGTGCGATCCCACCGCTTGTCGCGGTCCATCGCGTAGTAACGCCCCGACACGCTGGCGATCCGGCCCGTCCCGGCACGGCGCAGCACGTCCTCCAGCTCGCCGACGTAGCCGCGGCCGCCCTTCGGCGACGTGTCGCGGCCGTCGGTGAGGACGTGAATGAAGACGCGCGGGATCTTCCGCTGGGCCGCCATCTGAATGAGCGCGTACAGATGCCGCGTGTGGCTGTGAACCCCGCCGTCCGAGACGAGGCCGATCAGGTGCAGCGCGTGGCGTGCGCCGGGGCGGTCCATCGCCGCGGCCAGCGCGGCGTTCGTGAAGAAGTCGCCGTCTGCGATGCTCTTGTCGATGCGGGTGAGATCCTGGTAGACCACGCGGCCGGCCCCCATGTTCATGTGGCCGACCTCGGAGTTCCCCATCTGCCCGGCGGGAAGACCCACCGCCTCGCCGGAGGCGACGAGCTGCGCGTTGGGATAGCGGGCGACGAGCGCGTCGTAGACCGGGGTGTGGGCGAGAGCGATGGCGTTGTGCTCGCGCTCAGGACGGATTCCCCACCCGTCGAGGACCACGAGAACGAGCGGACTACGCATTGAGCTGCTTGATCGCGCGTGGTCCGGCGTACGTCGCGCGCGGGCCCAGTTCTTCCTCGATGCGCAGGAGCTGGTTGTACTTCGCGACGCGGTCGCTCCGGCTGGCCGAACCGGTCTTGATCTGTCCCGCGCCGGTCGCGACGGCGAGGTCCGCGATCGTGGTGTCTTCGGTCTCGCCCGAGCGGTGCGAGATCACGCTCGCGTATCCCGCGTTCCGCGCCATCGCGATGGCGTCGAGCGTTTCCGTGACGGTACCGATCTGATTGAGCTTGACGAGCAGCGCGTTGCCTACCTTTTCGCGGATCCCGCGCTCGAGGATCGCCGGATTTGTCACGAACACGTCGTCCCCGACCAGCTGCACGCGCGAGCCGATCGTCTGCGTCAGCGTCTGCCAGCCCGGCCAGTCTCCCTCCGCGACGCCGTCCTCGATGGAGATGATCGGATACTCCTGCGTCCAGTCCTCGTACATCCTCACCATCTCGTCCGATCCGCGGGTCGTGTCGCCGGACTTCGTAAACACGTATTTTCCGTTTTTGTAGAACTCGCTCGACGCGACGTCGAGGGCGAGGTGGACCGTCTCGCCCGCCCTGTGGCCGGCCTGCCGCACCGCCTCGAGGACGATCTCGACCGCCTCGCGGTTCGATTTCAGATTCGGCGCGAAGCCCCCTTCGTCGCCGACGCCGGTCGCGAGGCCGCGCTTCTTCAGAATGCCGCGCAGCGCGTGGAAGATCTCGACGCCCGCCCGCAGCGCCTCGGAAAACGACGGGAAGCCGACCGGCATGACCATGAACTCCTGGAAGTCCACGTTCGTATCGGCGTGCGCGCCGCCGTTGAGAATGTTGAGCATCGGCGTCGGCAGGACCCAGGAGGCCGGAGGTCGGGGATCAGAGGCCAGAGGCCGGGGATCGGAGGCCAGGTGTCTCTGCTTCTGGCCCCTGGCCTCCGACCTCTGGCCTCCAAGGCTCTCATACAGCGGCACCCCTTCGGCCGCCGCGAGCGCCTTGGCCAGCGCCATCGAGACCGCCAGGATCGCGTTCGCGCCGAGCCGTCCCTTCGCCGGCGTGCCGTCGAGCGCGATCATCGTCCGATCGATCGCCCGCTGGTCCGGCACCTGGCCCGCGAGCGCGCGCGCGATCTCGCCGTTGACGTGTCCGACCGCCTTCCGCACGCCTTTCCCGAGATACCGCTGCCTGTCGCCGTCCCGCAGCTCGAGCGCCTCGCGCTCGCCCGTTGATGCGCCGGACGGGACGGCCGCGCGCCCCAGGGCGCCGCCGTCGAGGAGGACGTCCGCCTCGACCGTGGGGTTTCCGCGTGAGTCCAGAATCTCCCGTCCGTGGACTCGCTCGATTCTCATGCGCTGTACTGCGCCCCAGCCCCCCGCGTGTCCGCGGCCTGCTCCAGCCGGAGCTGATCCTCCGGAACCGGTCCGATGAGCGGCTCGTCGTCTTTGGTGACGATGACGACGCCCTTTTCCGTGACCGTGTGCCGGCGGCGGTCTTCGTCCGGGTTGACGCCGATGAGCGCCGCGCGCGGGATGACGACGTCGCGGTCGATAATCGCCCGCTTGACCTGGGCGTGCCGCCCCACCCGTACCCCCGGCATCAGGATGCTCTGCTCGATCTGACAGAAGCTGTGGACGCGGACGTTGGGGCAGAGCACGCTGCCCGCGATGCGGCTCCCGGAGATGATGCAGCCGGAGGAGATCATCGAGTCGAGCGCGCGCCCGCAGCGATCATCGTCGGCGAACACAAACTTCGCCGGCGGCGCCTGCACCTGCCACGTCCGCAACGGCCAGTCCGGATCGTACAGGTTGAACTCAGGCGCGACCTGGCACAGGTCCATGTTCGCCTCGTAGTACGCGTCGAGCGTTCCGATGTCGCGCCAGTACTTCGCGGACTTCTTGTTCTCGTCGTAAAAGCGGTACGCGACGACCAGCGCCGACCCCTCGACGAGCGCCGGGATGATGTCGCGCCCGAAGTCGTGGGACGTCGCGCACGCGGCGTCCGCTTCGAGCGCGCCCTGCAGGATGTCCATGTTGAAGATGTAGATGCCCATCGACGCGAGCACCTGCTCGTCGCCCGGCCCCAGCTCCTCCGGCGCCGGCTTCTCCAGGAACCCGACGACGCAGTCCTCGTGGTTGGTGCGGATGACGCCGAAGCGCCCCGCCTCCTCGCGCGAGACCTCGATCGTCGCGATCGTCGCCGCCGCCTTGCGATCCTGATGGAACCGCAGCATCTTGGCGTAGTCCATTTTGTAGACGTGGTCGCCGGAGAGCACGATCAGGTAGCGCGGCTCCTCGCGCAGGATCGAATACAGGTTCTGGTACACGGCGTCCGCCGTGCCGAGATACCAGTGCTCGCCGACCCGCTTCTGCGGGTGGAGGATCTCGACGAACTCTCCCAGCTCCTCCGCGACGACGTTCCAGCCCATGCGAATGTGGCGGCTGAGCGAGAGCGACTTGTACTGCATGGCGATGAAGATCCGCCGCAGGTCGGAGTTGAGGCAGTTGCTGAGCGTGAAGTCGATGATGCGGTACGGCCCGCCGAAGTAGACCGCCGGCTTCGCCCGCTCCTTCGTCAGCGGGTACAGCCGCTCGCCGACACCGCCGGCCAGCACGATGACGAGGGCGTCGTCGGTCATCGGTCAGGGCTCGCGCCGCAGGATCACGCGCGCCGGCGCGCCGTCCGCGCCGGTGACGCTGATCGGAAGGCACATCAGATCGTACGGTCCGGGCTCGGCCTGCGTCAGATCCAGTCCTTCGACGACCACCACGCCGGCCGAGAGCAGCGCCTTGTGCGCAGGAGCGCCAGGTTTCTTGTACTCCTCGATGGACAGGTAGTCGATCCCGACCAGCCGCACCCCCGCATGGACGAGCGCGCGCGCCGCCTCCTCGGTGAGAAAGACGAAGTCGGTCCGAAACTGCGGAGACCCCCAGAACGTCGAGTTCCGGGTCTTGAAGAGGATGCGGGTGGATCCCTGCAGCGCGTCGCCGCTCACGTGCCGCGCCTCGATCGCGCGGTCGGTGTCGACCACGACGACGCGCGCGGGGCCGACGAGCGCCTCGAGCGGGAGCTGATCGAGCGTCGGCGCGCCGTCGATCATGTGCCGCGGCGCGTCGATATGGGTGCCGGTATGGGTGCCCAGCGTGAGCCGGGACACATTCGAGCTCGCCCCCTCCGCGATGCGCTTCACGGGGGTCAGATCGAACGGCGGATTGGCCGGCCAGATGGGGAGCCGGGTGTCGAGCGGCAGACTGACGTCCAGAAGCGGCATCGCCCTACCAAGGGACCCGGATATTATCAGAAACCGCTCACTGTCAATGGTTTGACTTGATTACAGGCCTCGCCTATGATCGGCCCAGATAACTCGACCGGAGCGCCTGATGAACCCCTCCCTCAGCCGGCGCCGGGCCCTCGTCTGGGCCGTTGCGGCTGCTCTCATGTGCAGCACGGCGTACGCTGCCGCGCAGAAGAAAGACGACAAGAAACAGCAGGAAACGCAGCAGCGCGACATCCAGGCGCTGGTCAAGGCGGTCGAAACCGCGGCCGCGGGCCAGCCTGCGCCGTCCGACTTCCCGCTCCAGTTCCAGAACGACTTCCTCAAGGCGCAGGACGGGATGACCTACATCCCGTTCACGTTGACGATCGATCCCGCAAAGCTGGCGCCGCAGCCGGTGGCGATGTACATCCGCGCGATGTCGCGCGGCGGCGACGCCGCAGCGGCGCCCGCGCCCCCGCCGCCGACGGCAGAGAAGGATCGCAAGAAGGACGACAAGAAGAAGGATCAGAAAGAGCCGTCGCCGTTCCCGTTCGAAGGTTTGCACGTCATCGACCTCAAGGCCCCCGCCGCGGGACAGCCGATTCGGCTCAGCCGCGCGCTGTCGGTGCCCGGCGGCGAGTACGACCTCTATATCGCGATCAAGGAGCGGACCCCGGCGGACATGAAGGACCCGAAGGAGGCGCCACCGCAGAAGACCGCGGTCCTGAAGCAGCCGCTGACGGTGCCGAACTTCTGGAACGGCGAGTTTACGACGAGCACGGTGATCCTCGCGGACAAGGCAGAGCAGCTGACGGCGCAGTTGACGCCGGAGCAGCAGACGGAGCATCCGTACGCGCTGGGGGCGTTCGAGATTACGCCGGCTGTCGACGGCCGCTTCGGCAAGAAGGAAGAGCTGCTCATCTTCCTGCAGGTCTACAACTCCGGCGTGACCCCGGAAGGCAAGCCGAATCTCGAGGTGGAGTACAATTTCCACCAGAAGACGGGGGACGCCGAAAAGTACTTCAATCGGACGCCACCGCAGCAATTGAACGCCGAGACGCTTCCCCCGGCGTTCGACATCAAGGCGGGGCATCAGGTGGTGGCGGCGCAGGGTATCCCGCTGGCGATTTTCCCAGAGGGGGATTACCGGCTCGAGGTCAAGGTCACGGACAAGATTTCCGGGAAGTCGATCACGCGTTCCGCGGCGTTCACGGTCGTCGGGTCCTGACGTTCGGCTCCTCGGCTCCCTGCAGGTCTGCTGGGCCTGCGCAACGGAGAAGTTATGAACCGGCTCGACCGGCTGCTCTCGACGGCGGTGGCGTTGCTGGCGACGGCGCACGTGGCGGCCGCGCAGCCTGTGGCGGGCCGCGGCCAACCGCCCCTGTCTCCGCGCGCGGAGGCGGTCACCGCCCGCGCGGTGCTCGGATCGCTCTCCGGCTTCGTGAGCGACGACCGTGGCGTGCCGCTCGAAGGCGTCATGGTGTCGGCGACCGGGACGACGGTCGCGTTCGCCGTGACCGATCCCGTCGGCAAGTACACCTTTGACAGGCTTCCCTCCGGTGGCTATCTCCTCCGGGCGCATCTCACCGGCTTCGTCGCTTCGCGGCGCGAGTTCGTCGAGATCCGCGCCAGCATGGGCACGGTCAGGCTGATTCAGCTCCGTCGCGCCGCCGACGCGGCGGTCGGCACGACCGGCGTGCCGCCGCGCTCAATCATGACCGCGGGCGTATCGCTGCCGGGCTCGTCGCAGGCCGGCCCATCCGAAGGGTCGGATCCCGCGGCCGGGACGCATCCGCACGACGAGCGCGCGTGGCGCCTGCGCCACCTGAAGCGGACCGCGCTGAAGGAGGAGTCGGGTGCGGTCGTCGCGGAGACCGCGTCGGCCGATTTCGCGGCCTCTGAGTCGATCGCGTCGTTCTTCGCCGGCTTCCCGTTCACCGGCGAGCTGAACCTGCTGACGACCGGCGTGTTCGACAGCGCGGCCGAGCTGTTCACCGGCGAGCGTGCGCCGCGCGGCGTCGCGTACCTCGCCATCGGCGCCCCCGCAGGTTTGGGGGACTGGACGGTGCGCGCCGCGCTGACCCAGGGCGACGTCTCCTCGTGGATCCTGTCCGGGTCGTACATCGCGCGCGGCACACGCACGCACGCGTTCGACCTCGGCATGTCGTACGGCGCGCAGCAGTACAAAGACGGAAACCCGGCCGCGCTCGCGCTCGCGAGCGACGGGAACCGCCATGTCGGCGCGCTGTATGCGTTCGACGACTGGGCCGTGTCGCGGCGCATGCAGCTCTCCTACGGCGCGCGCCTGTCGTACTACGACTACCTCGATCGCGACGGGCTGTGGAGCCCGCGCGCCGGCATCAGCGTGATGCCGATCGAGCGCACTTGGGTCCGCGCGGTCGTCTCGCAGCGCCAGCTTGCCCCCGGCGCGGAGGAGTTCCTGCCGCCGCCGAGCCAGACGATGTGGCTGCCGCCCGAGCGCACGTTCGCGCCGCTCGTCGGCGACACATTCCTCGTCGAACGGGCGCGCCACCTCGAGGTCAGCGTCGAGCGAGAGTTCGCCGATGCCTACATCGTCGGGGTGCGGCGGTTCTATCAGAACGTCGACGATCAGCTCGTGACGCTCTTCGGACTCCACGCCGAGGGCCGCCCCAGATCAGAGCTGGGGCACTACTTCGTCGCGAACGCGGGCGGGTTCGACGCGGACGGTTGGGGCGTGCGGCTCGCCAGTCCGCTCGCCGCGCGGCTGCGTGGGTCGGTGGACTACACGCTGACGCGCGCGCGCTGGTCGACCGCCGGCGACGCCGACGCGATCGAGCGGTGGTCGCCGTCGGCGCGCCGCGAGCGCGAGGAGTTCCACGACGTGACGACCGCGGTGGAGACCGAGATCCCGGAGACGGCGACGCGCGTCTTCGTGCTCTATCGCATCAACACGGCGTACGCGCGACCCGAGGCCGAAGTGGTCCGGCCCGGGCTCGACGCCCGCTTCGACGTCCAGGTGAAGCAGGCGCTGCCGTTTCTCCCCTTCGGCAGCCAGTGGGAAGTGCTCGTGGGGGTGCGCAACCTGTTCCGCGAGCCGATGGACGTGGCGTCGGTCTACGACGAGCTGCTCGTCGTCCGGCCGCCGAAGCGACTGGTCGGCGGAGTCCAGGTCAAGTTCTAGAGGCCAGAGGCCAGAGGCCAAGGGGCCAGAGGCGGGTGCTATGTGCGCGCCCGCCCTTTTTTTGGCGCGTTCCCGCTCTCCGACTTTTTGAATACCCGTCCGGCGGATTGAACACCTGCGTCCGCGCGCGGATGAACATCGCTCGGAAGCTTCGAAAAAAGAGTCACTTACGTTGTATACATCTGGGCCGATTGGGGAACGTCCTTTGCTTCGCCAGGGGGAGTCTCGACCGAGGGGTGTGCGCTATCGGCCGGACTTCCGGATACTGATGACCTCGACCGACGTGCGGCGCGGCTGGCTGGTGGGGCGGGTGGTGCTGCCGGTGGGCATCACGGCGCTGCTCGTGTGTCTTGCCACGGTCAACATCCTCCTGCGCGCGAGCTGGCGCGAGGTCGAGGACGGCGTGCTCTGGGGCTCGCGCGAGGGGGAGGTCGTGGCGCAGGAGATCGCGCCGAACTCGCCGGCGGCGGCGGCGGGCATCCGCGCGGGAGACGTGCTCCTCGCGATCGACGGCCGGCCGGTGGAGTCGGTGAGCGACGTGCTCGCGGCGCTCCATGCCGGACGAGACGGGGAGGCGCTCACCTACACGACGTTGCGGCTTCGCGGGCAGGAGCTGCGCCAGATCACGCTCGCGCCGATCCCTGACGGCGACCGCGTCCTGTACTTCATGCTCGCGGGCGTCGGCATCTTCACGCTGCTCGTGGGCGCGTCGGTCCGGCTGCGCCGCCCGAGCGATCAGTCGACCCTGCACTTTTTCTGGCTGTCGGTCGCCTTCTTCGGCGTCCTCGCCTTCTCGTTCAGCGGCCGCCTCGATGCGCTCGACCGGTTCTTCTACTGGGCCGACGTCGTCGCGCGGCTGCTGCTGCCGCCGCTCTTCGTGCACTTCGCGCTCGTGTTCCCCGAGCGGCCGCAGGCGTGGGTGAAGAGCGACTCGGGACGGGCGCTCCTGCCCGCGCTCTACCTGCCGGCGTTTCTGATCGGCGGCGCGCAGGTCGCGGCGTTCGCGGGGCGCGCGGTCACGGGGACCTTCTTCACGTCGATTCTGAGCACGGTGGATCGGTTGGAGCTGTCGTACCTCGCGTTGTGCCTGGCGGGCGGGCTCGCGGTGCTCGTCCGCGCGCTCAGGCGCGTGCGGTCGGTGACGGCGCGCCGGCAGCTCCGCTGGATCGTGTGGGGCACGGGGATCGGCGCGGTGCCGTTCGTCGTGCTGTACGTCGTGCCGTTCGTGCTCGGCGCGACGCCGGCGCACGCGCTGCAGTACACGGCGCTGCTCCTCGGCCTCGTGCCGCTGGCGTTCGCCTCGGCGATCGTCCGGTACCGGTTGTGGGACGTCGAGGTCATCATCAAGCGCGGCGTCGTGTACGCCACGGCGATCTCCGCGATCGCGATCATCTACGCGCTGCTGCTGCGGGTGGCGGAGGCGATCTTCCTCGACAGCAAGGACGAGCACAACACGGTGATCGCGATGCTCGCGACGCTGTCCGTCGTGCTGCTGGCGCGCCCCGTCAAGGACGCGATCCAGACCGCGCTCGACCGCGCGTACTACCGCGACCGCTACGACTACCGGCGCGCGCTCGTCGCGTTCGCGCGCGATCTTAACAGCGACCTCGACCTGCACCGTCTCAGCGAGCGTCTCGTCGCGCGCGTCGTCGAGACGCTGCTCGTGGACCGGATGGCGCTCCTGCTCGCGCCGCCCTCCGGCGCGGGGGACTTCGTGCCGATCGCGGCGGTGGGGTTCGCCGGTGTTTCCTCGCGCATCGCGCGGGACTCGGAGCTGGCGTCGCGGCTGCGCGGCGGCCACCTGGTCAGCCTGGACGATGCGCACTCCGCGCGCCGGGTGCCGCCGGATGAGGCGGCGGCCTGGAAAGATGCGGGAGTGCACGCCTTCGTTCCCTGCGTGTCGAAGGAAGGGACGATCGCCATCATGGTGCTCGGCCGGCGGGGGGATGGCGAGCCGCTGAGCAGTGAGGACACGGCGCTGCTGACGGCGGTGGCCGGGCAGGCGGCGACGGCGCTCGAGAACGCGCGGCTGTACCGGCAGCTCCGTCTGAAGGCGGACGAAGTCGAGCGGATGCGCGAGTTCAGCGAGAACGTGCTCGAGTCGCTGAACGACGGGCTCGTCGTCATCGACCTCGACGAGCGGGTCGTGCGGTGGAACCGCAAGCTCGAGGAGTTGTCCGGCGTCGAGCGCCCTGACGCCGTCGGCGCGAGGATCGACGCGCTCGTCGACGGGGCGTTCCTCGACGCGCTGCGCGGCGCACGGCGCGAATCGCCCTCCGGCGCGACGCTCTTCCGCGTGCCGCTCGCGCTCGGTCCGGCGGAGACCCGCAAGCGGCTGCTCGTCAACGTCGCGACCGCGCCGCTCCGGACGCCCGAAGGGGCGACCGCCGGCTCGATCCTCGTCATCGAGGACATCACGTCGCGCGTCGCGCTCGAGGAACAGCTCCAGATATCGGAGAAGATGGCGTCGATCGGCCTCCTCGCGGCCGGCGTCGCGCACGAGGTCAACACGCCGCTGACCGGCATCTCGAGCTTCACGCAGATGCTGCTCGAACACGCGGACCCGGACGATCCGAAGACGAAGGTGCTCGAGAAGATCGAGCGGCAGACGTTCCGCGCGGCGAAGATCGTCAACGGTCTGCTCAACCTCGCGCGCCCCGCGCGCGTCGAAACCGGACCGGTGGACCTCAACGTCGTGGTCAACGACGTCCTCGCCCTGCTCGATCACCAGTTCAAGAGCGGACGGATTCAGGTCAGGAAGGAGCTGGCCACCGCGCCGGCGCCGATCGTGGAAGGGATCGAGTACAAGCTGCAGCAGGTCCTGCTGAACCTGTTCCTCAACGCGCGCGACGCGATGCCGAAGGGGGGCTGGCTGTCGATCGCCACCCGGCTCGAGCGCGGCTCGGCGATCGTCGAGGTGGCGGACACGGGGTCCGGCATTCCGGCCGACCACCTGTCGCGCATCTACGACCCGTTCTTCACGACCAAGGTGCTCGGGAAGGGGACCGGCCTGGGGTTGTCGATCAGCTACGGCATCGTGCAGGAGCACGGCGGGTCGATCGCGTGCGAGAGCGCCGCTGGACAGGGGACCCGGTTCACGCTCACGCTGCCGCTGGCGGCCGCCGCCGCGCGGCACGGCGATGCCGGCTAACGTGTCGCCTCGAGGCACGATCCTCGTCATCGACGACGAGGAGATCATGCGTGAGATCCTCGACGCGCTGCTGACGCGCGAGGGCTACGCGGTCCGCCTCGCCACGACCGCCGCCGAGGGTCTCGACCTCGCCCGCACCATCCCGTTCGACGCCGCCATTGTCGACGTCATGCTGCCCGACTCGGACGGTATCACCGTCCTCGAGGAGCTGCGGCGCATCGACGAGGAGCTGCCCGTCCTGATGATCACCGCGTTCGCCTCGGTCGAGAACGCGATCCAGGCGATGAAGCGCGGCGCGTTCGACTACATCACCAAGCCGTTCAAGAACGACGAGGTGCTCGTCGTCCTGAAGAACGCGACCGAGCGCCGGCGGCTGGTGGCCGAGAACCGGGCGCTCCGTCAGAACCTGCAGGCGCGCCAGCACAAGTTCGCCGACATCATCGGCCGGAGCGGGCGGATGCGGCAGGTCTTCGCTCTGATCATCCAGGCGGCGCCGAGCCGGACGACGATCCTGATTCAGGGGGAAAGCGGCACCGGCAAGGAGCTCGTGGCGCGCGCGCTGCACGCCAACTCGTCGCGGTCGGACCGCGCGTTCATCACCGTCAACTCGGGCAACCTGCCGCCCGATCTGCTGGAATCCAATCTCTTCGGGCACGTGAAGGGAGCGTTCACGGGCGCGGTCTATCCGAAAAAGGGGCTGTTCGAGCTGGCGGACAAGGGGACGATCTTCTTCGACGAGATCGGCAACATCCCGGTGGAGACGCAGGCGAAACTCCTGCGCGTCATCCAGGAGCGCGAGTTCATGCGGCTCGGCGGCGTCGAGACGATCAAGGTGGACGTCCGCATCATGGCCGCCACCAACGTCGACCTGCGGCGGATGATGGAGGAGGCGCGCTTCCGAGAGGACCTGTACTACCGCCTGCACGTGATCACGGTTCCGCTCCCGCCGCTCCGCGAGCGCAAAGAGGACATTCCCCTCCTCGTGCAGCACTTTCTCGAGAAGTACGGCGCGGAGAACAACAAGCCGGGGCTCGAGCTGACGGCCGACGCGCTCGATCTGCTGCTCGAGTACGACTGGCCGGGGACCGTCCGAGAGCTGGAAAACGTGATCGAGCGCGCGGTGGTGCTGTCACAAGGGGCGAGGATTGACGCGTCGCTCGTGCCGGACCACGTTCGTTCGACCCGCCGCTTCGCGGTGCCGCACTTCGTCGTGCCGCCGGAGGGCATCAACTATCACGAGGTCGTGAACGACTTTCAGCGCCGGCTGATCGAATCGACGCTCGAAGCGGCGGGAGGCGTCCAGAAGCGCGCCGCCGAGTTGCTGCACATCAAGCCGACGACGCTGAACGAGATGATCAAGCGGCACGACATCCGCCCGCGCCGGCCCCGCCGTCCCGGCGCTCCGGAGGCGGATGTCGACAACGGCTACGAGGACGCGCGCCTCGCGCCAGTCGACGAGGACGTCTGACTCATCCACGCCTGGCGGGGCGTATAATGCCCGGGCCCGAGCGTCGATGCGAAGACAGCGATTCGTCGTCGGTATCGGACTCGCGGTGGTCGCGGTGAGCGCGGCGCTCCCGGTTGGAGCGCAGCTGCCGCTCGCGGCCGTCAAATCATCAGGCCAAACGGTGACGCCCGTCTTCGAAGGCTGGTACCGGAATCACGACGGCACGTACAGCCTCTCCTTCGGCTACTTCAACCGGAATGCAGAAGAAGTCCTGCAGATCCCGATTGGACCGGACAACTTCGTCGAGCCCGGGAATCAGAACCAGGGACAGCCGAGCGAGTTTCAGCCGCGCCGCCATTGGGGCGTGTTCGCGGTGAAAGTACCGGCAGATTTCGGCCTCAAGGAGGTCGTCTGGACGCTGAAGATCCGCGGCAGGACGTTCTCCATCCCTGGGAGCCTCCAGCCGAACTGGCAGATTGACGCGCTGGAAGGGGAGGCGGGCTCGGGCAACACACCGCCGGTGCTCAAGTTCAAAGAAAGCGGCCAGGAAGGCGGTGGTCCGCTCGGAATTACCGCGGGGCCGCTCGCGACGACGATCGGCAAGCCGCTCGCCGTCTCGGTCTGGGCGAGCGACGATGGAAGAACGTCGGGCAGCGTGGTGAGCGCCGGCAAGAGCGCGGAACCGGTCACCGTGACGTGGTTCAAACATCAAGGACCAGGCAAGGTGACCTTCAGCCCCCTATCGTCCAAGGTCGAAGCGGCCGGCGGGCAGGCGACGACAAGCGCGTCGTTCAGCGAGCCGGGGGAGTACGTCCTGCGCGTGCGCGCGAATGATGCCTCGGGCGTCGCCAACGCGGGACACGCGCAATGCTGCTGGACGAACGGCTTCGTGAAGGTCACCGTCACTCGCTAAGTCAGGAGCGCGCATCATGACAGGCACAAGCGTTTCCCGGCGCATCGGCGGCACGATCGCCACGATTCTAGTGGCGCTCGCCGGCCTGTCGGCGTTCAAGGGTCAGGCGGCTTCCGCGAACGAGCCCCGGGAACCGGTGACCTTCACCAGGCACGTCGCGCCGATTCTGCAGCAGAAGTGCCAGGTGTGCCATCAGCCGAACTCGATTGGCCCGATGCCGCTCATCACGTATGAAGATGCGCGGGAGTTCGCGCGGCCGATCAAGGCACGAGTGTCCGCACGTGTGATGCCGCCGTGGCACATCGACCAGAACGTCGGGATCCGCGAGTTCAAGAACGACCGGAGCCTGACAGATGCGGAGATCGCGACGATCGTGAGCTGGGTCGATGGGGGCGCGCCGCGCGGCGACCTCAAGGATATGCCCCCGCCCAGGAAGTTTCCGGATCCAATCGGCTGGCAGTTGGCGAACGAGTTCGGTCCGCCCGATCTCGTCATCAAGTCGCCGCCGTACACGCTCGCCCCCCGCACCCAGGACAAGTGGTTCAGGCCGGTGAGCGAGACGGGGCTCACCGAGCCGCGCTGGGTGCGGGCGATCGAGATCAAGCCCTCATATCCCGACGGCCGCCGGATCGTCCATCACGTCCTGACCACGCTCGAGCAGCCGGAAGACGGGATCACCGGCCTGGCGCACAGCGCCCATGATGCGCAGAAGAGCCCGGGACTGTTCATGGAATGGGCGGTTGGCAAGGTCGGCGAAGTCTTCCCCGCTGATGCCGGCAAGCTGCTCCTGCCGGGCGCCAGGATCCGATGGGAGATTCACATGTTCGCGGTGGGTCAGGAGATCAAGGACAACCAGGTCGACCTTGGCGTCTACTTCTATCCGAAGGGCGTCGTGCCGAAGCATCGCACGGTCCTGAGGATGTTCGACGTCAGTCGGGGATCCGATCTCGACATTCCGCCTGGCGAAGTCGCGATGACGCAGAACTTCTATGTGATGCAGGCGCCGGCCCGCCTCGAGAACTTCCAGCCGCACATGCACATGCGCGGCAAGTCCATGTCAGTGGAAGCAATCTATCCGGATGGTCGCAAGGAGGTGTTGAGCGCCGTCAACAACTTCCAGTGGAACTGGCACGTCAACTACATCTACGCCGACCACGTCGCCCCGCTGCTTCCGAAGGGCACCGTCCTCGTGTTCACCGCGTGGCACGACAACACCGCGGCGAACCCGAGCAACCCTGATCCGAAGCAGTGGGTCGGGTGGGGCGACCGCACCGTCGATGAGATGGCTCACGCCTGGGTGGACGTGACCTATCTCGAGCAAGAGGAGTTCGAGAAGCTCGTCGCCGAGCGGAAAGCAAAAGCCGCCGGCACACGGCCCTAGCGGCTTTGCGCCGATCCTGGCGGATCACCGCCTGACAGCGGGCGCGCCGCGCAGTTTGTTGAAGAGCCGCTCGTACTTTGAAATGACGAGGTCCCAGCGGTAGTTGCGCCGGACGTATTCCTTCCCGTTCCGTCCGAGCGCGCGGCGGAGCCGGTCGTTCGTCATCATCAGCTTCAGGCACTCGACGAACTCGTCGCGGTCGGCGTAGTACAGACCGGCGTTGCTGCGCCGGCAATGTTCGACGAGCACCTCGCTGCGCGCGTTGACGAGAACCGGCGTACCGACAGAGAAGGCTTCGAGCGCCAGGATCGACAGGCTCTCGTACGGCGAGGGCACGACGACGACGGTCGCCGCCTCGAGGGCGGCGAAACGCTCCCGCTCGGAGAGCTGCCCGGCGAAGCGGACCCACGGCTCCTCCGGGAGCGCCATCAGCTTGACGCCCATCAGCACGAGCGATCCTTCATTGCCGTCGGCGACGTAGCTGCTGAAGTATTCGATCAGCTCCTCGCAGCCCTTGCCCGGGTCGATGCGGCCGCCGTAGAGCGCGAACGTACCGTGCAGCCGGTGGCGCCGCCGGAACCGTTCCCCCCGCGTCGCCTGGTGCGACCGGAACGTGGGGGAGTCGACGTTCGACCCCGGCGTGATCTCTGTGTCCCCTTCCGCGATCTCGGTAAAGCTGCGTGCGGGCGCGCTCTCGGCCTCCGAATCCGCGGCCTCTGCCGCCGCCTCATCGGTGGGATCCGCGGACTCCGGCGGCGGCTCGACGCCGATCCCGATGACCTCCTCGTCGATCGCCCGCAGGGCGAACGTCTCATGGACGAACCGCCGCTCGGCTTCCGTGTTGTACGCGAGCCCAGCCGGCGCGCCGAAGACCTCCTTGAAGATGCCGAGCCGGATGGCCGGCTCGTCGTGCGCCGTCGGCACGAGGATGCTCTTCGAGGGATCGACCCGAAGCCCGAGGACGGTCGGCGCGTAAAGATAGGTAAAGAAGACGAGGATGTCGAACTGATGATGCTGGCGCTGCAGGTAATCGACGAGCGCAGGACACCACGGTCCCTGCTGGCGGAGCCATTCCATCTCGTCGTCGCGCGTGTGCTGGTTGCCGTAGATCCAGTCGGAGTACTTGTTGAACGCCGCCAGATCGCGGGTGCGCGCGTTCGCGAACCGCCGGACCGTGACGCCGCGGATGCGATCGTGCCCTTCCGGGTACTCGTTCTTCCAGGTGATGTAGTCGCGCGCGCAGGTCGTGAGCGCTTCGACCTGGTGCCGCGATGCCAGCCGCTCGGCGATGACGCGGCAGAGATACTCGGACCCGCCGAGCACCTCGGCGCCATAGCGCTGGACGATGAAGGCAATCCTCATATAAAGGCAATTCTCAATGCGTCCTCGGGTCCGTCAGCAGATCCTGCTCAGCAGAATGTCGATTTCCCGCTCGATTCTCTCCGGGCCGAAGTCCGCGACGCGGCGACGCTGGCCGTCGAGCACGCGCGCGCGGACCGCATCATCGTACACCAGCATCCCCAGCAGCTCGGCGGCGTACTCGAGGTCTTTCGGGGCGAACTGCACCCCGGCACCGCCGAGCGTCTCCGGGATCACCGTCGATCCGTAGGCGAGCACCGGCACGTCCGCCGCCATCGCTTCGACGAGCGGCACGCAGAAACCTTCATGCTCGCTGAGCGAGACGTACGCGTCCGACATCCCGTAGAAGGTCGCCAGATCGTCATCGGGGACCGGTCCCGTGAAGACGAACCGCTCGGGCAGCATTCGATAGCGGACGATGAGCGCCCGGACCATCGCGTGGTAGCGGGGCACGAGATCGTAGCGGCCGACGAAGATGAAACGGCATTCGGCGTCCACGTAGCGCTTGTAGTGCTCCGCCAGCCGGATGTGATCCTCGATCCGCTTGTTCGGCGCCATCCGGCCGACGAACAGGATGTTGGTCAGCTCGTCGTCGAGCGCCTCCTCGAGCGCCGCCCGGCGCGGCGCGTCGGTGATGCGGGTGAGATCGACCGCGATCGGCATGACCGCCGTTCGCTCGAAGCCGAGCGCCTCGAGCTCCTGCCGGTTGAAGTCCGAGTCGCCGAGCGCGAGGTCGACCCGCCCGGCGAGCGATGCGAGCTCCGCCCGCCCGAGCGACGCGAGCCGCGCGAGCGCGGGGTCGTACGGCGCGAAGAAGTGCGCGGGCGTGATGTTGTGATACTGCAACACCCGCTTGCCGCGAAGCTCGGCGAACGGCCGCGTCATCGGCGAGGGGAGCGCGAGATGGAAGATGGTGACGTCGTCGGCGCGCGCGCCGGCGGCGTCGAACGGCAGCACGTCACCGCGCAGGTCGTCGTCTATCGTGAGCGCATAGAGATCTGACGCGAGGCCGCGCGCGCGCAGCGAGTCGCGCACCCGCCGCGCGCTGTCACCGATCGCGTCACCCTTGTGAGCCGCCGGCACCCATTGGTGAATCCTCACCTGGCCTCTGGCCCCTGACCTCCGGCCTCCTCGGGCAAGGCTTCGTACAGCCCCGGCCGCAGCTTCTTGAGTGCCGCGAGCCGCTCGTGCGCGTCGAACTGCCTCCAGAAGTCGAACGCAACGTCGTAGTGCGCCTGGCGCGGGCCGGCAAGCACGCGATCTACGAAGCCGCCGAGCGTGCCGGCGAAATCCAGGGCCAGCAGTCGGTCGAGCGCCACGTCCTGCGAGTCGAGGATGCGCTCGCGCAGGTTCGCGTCTCGGAGGACCGCGTCCAGCAGCGCGGCGACCTCCAGCGGGTCCTGCGTGTCGTACAGGACGCCGCCGCCGTTCATCGTTCCCGGCACGGCCGTCGCGGCGTAGGCGACGACTGGCACGCTCATGTGGAACGCCTCGACAATCGGCACGCAGAAACCCTCGTGCTCGCTGGCGCTGAGGAAGAGATCCGCGACTTCGTAAAAGGCGACGAGCTGCTCGTTCGTGACGTGTCCTGTGAGGTGCACGTCCGGTATGCCGAGCCTCGCGGCGAGCGCGAGGAGCTGCGTGCGGTGATCCTCGAACCCCTCCGTCGAGCCCACGAGGAGCAGCCGCGAGCGGGGGTTGAAGCGGGTCCGGTACGCGTGAAAGCAGCGGATGACCGTGTCGAACCGCTTGTTCGGGATCACCCGGCCCACGAAAAGAATGTTCGTCCACTCATCGTCGAACTGCCCGGCGAGCATGGGGTCCGGCGCGACCTCGAGGTGCGAGAAATCCGGGACCACCGGCAGCACCCCGGTGCGCGGGAAGCCGAGCGCGTCGAGCTCCGCGCGGTTGAACTCGGAATCACCGAGCGCCAGCTCCGAACGGGTCACGTACGCCGTCAGCTCGCGGCGCCCGAGGAAGCAGCGTTTGACCAGCTCGTCGTTCACCCCGAGGAAGTACTCCGGCGGCGTGATGTTGTGGTAGACAAGGATCATCTTCGCCGGGGTGGCGTAGGCCACGCGCGACGCCTTCGATCCGATCGAGAAGTGGTGGATCAGGAGACTGTCAGGGCCGATACGGTCCCTGAGCTCGCGATAGTCGCGCGTCAGCGCCTCGAGCTTCGGATGCGCGGTTTCGACGAAGATCTCCGACGCGTAGCCGGCCGCCCGCAGCGTGCGCTGGATGCCGAGCACCTCGTGCCCGATCGCGTCGCCGTAGCTCAGCGTCGCGAGGACCTGGTGGACCTGTGCCATCGTCGTCCCTCGGGCCTCGTGCCTCGTGCCTCGTGCGTCGGTCGTGCCTCGGCCCTCGGACCTCGGGTCTCGTGGGTCGGTTGTGCCTCGGACCTCGGGCCTCGCGCCTCGGAGATGCCTCTTGCCTCTACCGGTCCGGACGGCAGCGTGGCGAGGATCTCTTCCGCTGGCGGGACGTCCTGCCGGCGCCGAGCGAGCCATCCCGGCAGCGGCTCCATCCGCCTGGCCGCGCCTGCCTTGTCCTCCTGTTTCAGCCGCCCGAACATCTCGAGGTACTTCCGCTCGATCACCGGCCAGGCGTAGTGCTGGCGGAAGTACTCACGGCCGTTCGATCCGAGAATCGCGTTGAGCGGTCCGCTCGCTTCCAGCGCGTAGAGCGCTTCAGCGAACTCGGCGTACGACTCGTAGTAGAGGCCGGCGCTGCTGCGGATGCATTGGCCGCGCAGTACGTCGCACTTCCCGTTCGCCAGCACCGGCTTGCCGAGCGCCCACGCCTCGAGCGCGACCATCGACAGGCTCTCGTAGTACGACGGCATGACGAGCAGGTCCGCCGCTGCCATCGCGTCGAACTTGTCCTCGTCCGACACGAAGCCGAGGTGCTTGATGCGCGGGTGTGACGGTACGGGCAGCAGTGCGTTGCCGACGAGCACGAGCGACAGGCCGTCGGGAAACGCGCGCGCGTACCGCTCGAAGTGCGAGAACAGCTCAGGGCAGCCCTTGTTCTCGTCGATCCGTCCCACGTAGATCGCGAACGGCCCACGGAGGTCGTGCTTCCGGCGGAAGCGCTGCGGGACCGGCCGCTCGGGCACGTCCGATCCCACACCGACGACGACGCCCGGGACGTCGGGGTTCGAGGCGGCGGCCTGGATGAGCGCGCGCTCCTCGAACGAGTTGTACATGATGCCGCGGACGCACCTGAAAACAGGGCCGAAGAGCGGCAGCGCGACCGCCGGATCGCGTTCGGCGGTCGGGACCAGGATCGCTTTCGACGCGACCGCGCGCGCGCCATGCCACGCGTGGTAGTAACGGTAGCTGAAGAAGAGGACGAAGTCCCAGTCGCCGGCTCGGCGCGAGAGATGCCGCACGAGCGTGGGGCTCGTCGGACCTTCGCTCCGCAGCCAGGCCAGCTCGTCAGCGAGCGAATGCCGGCGCTCGAAGACCTGGACCGAACGGCGCCCGAAGTCGCGCGGGCTCCGCTCGCGCGAGACGCGGAACCGGCGCACGCTGACGCCGTTCACCGTGTCCGCGCCAGTCGGCAGCTCGTTCTTCCAGGTGACGTAGTCGCGCGCGCAGGTCGTCAGGACCTCGACCTCGGCGTGCCGGGCCAGCCGTTCGGCGATGTAGCGTGCGTGCAGCTCGGCGCCACCGTTGATGTCCGCGCCGTAGCGCTGGACGACAAGCGCCAGCTTCACTGCTCGTCGTTCTCAGGGTCCTCAAGGTGCTCAGGGTGCTCATCGTGCTCACGGTGCTGGTGCTCATGGTGCGGCTGGGTGCCGGCACCTTGAGCACCCTGAGCACCCTGAGCACCTTGAGCACCCTGAGCACCTTGAGCACCCTGGGCCGGAGGTGCCCCGTGACCCCGTCGTCTTCCCCGGCGCCTCCGCCGGCGAGACCGCCGTTCCGCGAGGCCTGCGGCGTCGGCCGCCTGGCCTGGCTGGGGCTGTCCCTGAGACTGTCCATGGACCGGCTGTGGCTGGGGCGGAGGAGACGGCTGCGGTGACGCCGCAGCGATCACGCTCGGACGATACTGCACGACCCCCTCGAGCGCCCGTGCGCGCCGCTCGTCGAAGTCGAGCCGGCTCGAGATCGACTCGAGCCGCATCTTCAGGTTCTTCACATCGATGCCGAGCCGCGTCGTCTCCAGCACGAGGTTGTGCATGACTTCGAAGTACAGACCATCTAGCGTCCGCTGCCGCTCTTCGTGCGCGCGAAACCGCGTGGTGGCGATGGCATGCTGCTGCAGTACCTGCGAGAGCCTGTTGTAATTCATGAACAGCCGCAGTACCGGCTTCAGCAGGTTGCGGATCCAGCGCAACAGAGGGCGGTGCGACTCGAAGAGCATCGAGTCCCCGACCTCAACGCTCATCGGCGGCTCGGCCGTCTGCTGGGCGGCCTGCCGCGCGCGGCGGAAGTGCTCCAGCAGATCGGATCGGACGCCTGACGGATCGAGGAACTTCTCGAGCTTCGCCGTCGCCAGCTCGCGGATCTCCTGCTCGGTGTAGTCGGCGCCGCGCTTCTCGCTGATCCGCGATCGGATCTGACGCATGATCTGCTCGACGTCGACCCCATCGGAACGAATCTGAAAGTCAGACATGCTTGTGCTGCCGTCGCATCTCGAACTCGGGCGCTTCCTTGAGGCACGTCCCGAGGATGCCGATCGAACTAGCGAACGCCCGCATCCCGGTCCGCGCGATTTCCGCCGTGTCGTCGCCGACCGACGGGTAGCCGTTCGCGTCCGGCGTGAGGGTCTCCCAGTTCCGGAACAGCCGGCCCCACGGGCTGTCGAGGACGTCGTCCATCATCTGACGGCCCTTGACCGGATACCAGAAGGAATCGTGATAGACCACGCTCGCGATGTAGGCCCAGGGCGCCAGCACCGTCTTGAGCGACCACTCCATCGGCTTGCGGAGCGGCCCCCAGTAAATCCTGTGCTGCATCCGTGAGGCGAACGTCATCTTCTTGAAGGGGCCGACGAAGCGCCAGTCCTCGTTCGCAGCATCGGCGTCGCCGACGATCTCGATGTCGCGCGGGTCGCCCCAGCCCAGCCCGCGATCGTGCGCGAGCCGGATGTACTTGATCGACATCGGGTCGAAGCCCATGAGCTTCGCCGCCACGGCGTCGATCGCCACCTGGTCGGCGCTCGCGAGGATCACGTTCTTCACATGCGGGACCATGCAGCGCGGCCCCGGGCCGTCCCCCGCGAACGTGCCATCCATCACCGCGAACACGCCGCGGTGAATCTTTTTCTGGATCATCAGGAGGTCCACGAGCGTTTCGTGGATCACCGGGTGCGTCCAGTGCCGCCGCTCGTTGAGTAGCCCGCCGAACGCGTTCTTCATCGCCCCGGTCGTCGTCGTGAAGACGTGCGTTTTGATCGTCGGCAGGTGAATGATGTTCTCGCCGATGAACCGGCGCGGGATCATGAACCCGTCCGGGTAGACGTCATTGAGGACGAGGAACCTGTCGGCCAGATCGCCGACCGCGTCGCGGACGTTGATCCACGGCTCGCTCTCGTAGATGTGGATGTTCCGCAGCCCGTGCGCCTCGACGACGTTGACCTGCTTGTTCTCGCGCTCGCCGAGGCGCGCGTCGATGACGACCGTCCGGTTGTGGCAGGCATGCAGCAGCGACGGGTCGTACCCGTCCTGCTTCAGCGCGCGGATCACCCCTTCGAGCTGCCACGGAGTGGTCGAGCTGCCGGGGAAGAAAAAGTGCCAGGAGATGTTGACTTTCAACGCCGTATCCGCGTCGCGGGCGATCACGGTCCGGTAACCCGCCAGGTTGAGCAGGCGGTGATAGTCCCTGAGGACGGTCGCGGGATCGGTCCGCAGCACGGCGACCTTTGCACGCGCCATGTCTTTACTTTAGGGCACCCCGTAGATGAGGGCAACGACGGCCGCCGCCCAGAGCACCACGCAGATGAGCAGCGGCTGATCTGTCAACAGCAGGTCGGCGGGGCTGCCTCCCCCCTCTTTCCGGTGCACCAGATACAGGTATCGGAAGATCCCATAGAGGGGAAAAGGCAGCGTCAGGCCGAGCATGTTCGTCCCGAACCTCTGAATCGTGTCGGGGTTCACCGTGTAGAACGCGTAGGCGACGATCGTCGACGCCGACACGACGGCGATCATCTGATCCAGGAGGTACGGACTGTAGTCTCCCAGGCTGCGGCGGTGCCCCGACGCCTCGTCCGCCAGCAGCACCAGCTCGTGCCGCCGCTTGGCCAGCCCGAGGAACAGCGCCAGCAGGATCGTGTCGATGAGCAGCCAGGGGCTGATCGGCACGGGGATCGCGACCGCCCCCGCGACCGCGCGCAGCACGAAGCCGCCCGCGATCGTCAGCACGTCGATGATGACCAGCTGTTTGAGCGGCCCGCTGTACAGCGCAAGGAGCGCGAGGTAGCCGAGCGCGACGATCCCGACATACCGCCCCAGGAGGAACGCCCCGGTCAGCCCGACGCCCGCGAGCACGGCGGCGGTCGTCGCCGCGAGCGCCGGCGCCACCGCGCCCGAGGCGATCGCGCGGTGCTTCTTCAGAGGGTGCAGCCGGTCCGCCTCGACGTCCGCGAGATCGTTGAGCAGGTAGACAACGCTGGACAGCGCGCAGAAGATGGCGAAAGCGGCCGCCGCGCGGCTGGCCGCGCGGGGGTCGAGCAGCTTCTGGCCGAAGATCAGCCCCGCGAAGACAATCAGGTTCTTCGTCCACTGGTGCGGACGAAGCGCGGCGACGAGCCCGCTACGCCTTGAAGCTCTTGACGGCCTCGGGAACCGAGTCGAAGGTTTCAAAGACGGTCAGCAGTTTCGTGATCGACAGCAGATCGGTGATCCGCTTCGTCAGGTTGACGAGCTTCAGCTTGCCGCCCTGCCGGCTCACCGTGGTGTAGGTCCGCACGATCTCGCCGAGCCCCGCCGAGTCGATGTAGGGCACCCCTTCGAGGTTGAGCAACAGGTGCTTCTTGTTCTGCTGGAGCAGCGTGTTGATCTTTTCCTTGAGGAGCTCGTCCCCCTCCCCCAAGGTCATCTTCCCTTTCAGGTCGAGTATCGTCACCTGGTCGACGACTCGTTCCTCGATCTGCATGGTCCCCGTTCCTCCACAAACGATCGGTAGATTGTCATGAAAGAGCCATGCTCCTGGCGTGGCTCCTTCGTGTGCGTGTCAGATGGAGTGGCGTGCTCCGGTCAGACGCCGCCGGCTCCCGCGAACTTTCGTTGCTGGAAGCACTCCCGGCAGAACACCGGCCGCCCCTGCGTGGGGCGGAAAGGCACCGTGGTCTCCTTGCCGCAGTTCGAGCAGGTCGTGGTGGTCTCGACCCGCTCGCGCCCCATCGATGCGCCGGCGGAGGGGCGCGCGGCCCGCTTCGCTTTGCACGACTTGCAGCGTTTGGGCTCGTTCTTGAAGTTCTTGTCGGCGAAGAAAAGCTGCTCTCCCGCCGTCCAGATAAACTCCGTGCCGCAGTCCACGCACCGAAGGGATTTGTCCTGGAACTCCATCGCTCCTCGCCCTTTCGTCCGGCGATACTTACTCTGATTCGCGCCGCTGCTTCTTGCGCGTCCGCTTGCGGGCGAGCGCCTGCTTCGCGCGCTTCTTGTCGCCCGGCTTCAGATAGAAGGAGTGCTTCTTGATATCCTTGATGATATCTTCCTGCTGAACCTTCCGCTTGAAGCGGCGTAGCGCGCTTTCGATCGACTCGCCTTCCTGGACCTTGACTTCAGCCAACCCTGACTCAACCCCTTTCCCCCGTGGAGTGCGGCAGCCCCAGCAGAGCTGCGCGACATCACGTAAAACCCGTGGAACATGCGTCGGGCGGACCGTTGAGGTCCGCCCGAATGTGCTAGGCTATCACAGGTAAACGCGGATTCTAGGCGCAAAACTCCGCGCCCGTCAAACCCCGCTAACTCCTTTCCGCCGTTGGGCATATCGGCTTCACGATGAACGTGCTGGTCGTCGGCGCCGGGGCCCGCGAACATGCGCTGGCCTGGACGCTCGCGCGCGAGCGCGGCGTCGGCGGCGTCGTCGTTGCGCCCGGCAACGCCGGCATCGCGCGGGCCCCTCGACTC